>JBEKJA010000006.1:0-25086 GCA_050011475.1 Syntrophales bacterium | reverse complement strand
ACGATCTTGGCGTGACCGCCTTAATATGGGCAGCGAAAGAAGGCAATACGGATGTGGTAAAACTTCTGCTTGAGAGAAAAGCCGATATAAATAATAAAATGGTATTCGGTTTTACAGCCCTGATTCAGGCTGCGCGCAGGGGCCATAAAGACGTTGTCAAACTTTTGCTCGACCATGGTGCAGAGATAAATGCAGCCCATTATACCGGATCAACAGCCCTCATGTGGGCGGCACGTGAAGGCAATATGGACGTGGTGAAGCTTCTGCTTGAGAGAGGAGCCGATGTCAATATAAAGGATTATAAAGGATATACGGTTCTGATTCAGGCCGCCCAAAAAGGCGATACGAATGTGGTGAAACTCTTGCTGGATAAGGGTGCCCAGGTAAATGCAATGGATAATGAAGGTAAAACTGCAATCATGCATGCAAAAAATAATGGGCACCAGACGGTGGTTGCAATGCTCAGGAAGGCCGGTGCACAATAGTTTGTTAAGGAAGAGATTTGTTTTTATAATAATTCTGGCAACAGTCTTTTGTCATCAGGCTGCGGTAGCCGAGATGCATGATGCAGCGCCAGATGCAGATACTCCAACTTATTGTAATATATTTTATATTCCACCTGAAATATATCCAGCCTCATTTTCAATATCTTTTCTTGGTATTTATCTTGGGTCGCAAAAAGTAACAAGGGCTCCATCGCCTTATCGGGACACAGTATATGTCTCCGCAGCGGGTGTTATTAAAGGGGGTCCCGCATTGAAGGCTGGGCTTCAGAAAAATGATGTAATTTTGGCAATCAATGGCAAGCCGACGAGCAGAGAAGATGCCGGCAGTGTGGAAGAAGCTTTCAGAGATGCCATTGAAAAACTCCCCATAGGATCTGAAGTAAAGCTGGATGTTTTCAGGAACGATAAGGTCTTATCTTTGATAACAAAAACTGTGGAGAGACCCCGGCACGAGCAGCCTGAGGCATTGCACCCGGAAGTACCCCATTGTACAGCAGCATCGTCGCTTCTAAAGGCATCATTGCTGAAAGAAGGAGCCATGCCTTTATTCCATCGTGTTATCAGTGGTTTATACAGCCGATCCAACCAGATACACAATTTGGACTCAAATTCGGAAATGCCCTATCATCCGCTTCAATCGAGGGAAATGACATACATGCTCAGGAATCCCCTCATAGCCGGATTTGTTGCTGAAGGGACGACAGATCGATTGTCAGTGCCCTTTGATAGGAAGAACTGGAGACTCGATGAACTTCTAAGGGAAAGTATGAGCCTGACTGATGTAGAGTTTCCGGCATGTAGGAATCAGCCGAAAGAATTTACATTTCCCATGCTGGTACAGACTCTGGAAGAGGCAGCTCAGAAAATGAAAGTGATAGCTTCAAATCTGACTGCCGGGCAGAAAACCCTACTAAAGGAAAAGGCGCTGGATCCGTGGGATGATAAACAATGGGATAATATATTGGAATTATCGCTCAAGGTCGATCGAAAAGAGGTTTATGGAACCCTTTCATGCCTAGCATCATTCCTGAGCAACGATCATCTGTCTGTTTTGAAGGCGGATCTGCTGACGAGATTCACGAACCGGGACGAGGCTGTTCTGTACCAGGCTGAGACATCAGCCGGGCCCGTTATTGTCGGTGGTACCAGACCGAAGGTCTATGAAAAGGATGCCGCTCTCATCCTGGATCTGGGCGGCCATAATTTATATATGAACAACGCCGGGGGAACGCGTGAGGGAATACCGGTTACGTTGGTTATAGATTGGGGCGGCCATAATCGGTATATAGCCCGGGATAACTTTTCCCAGGGAGCGGCGCTGTTCGGCGGCGGATTTTTAATTGATCTGGTTGGAAGCAGTACTTTTGTCGCACTTGACGGTAGCCAGGGTACCGGCTTTTGGGGTGTGGGTTTTCTCTATCATGGCGGCAACTCCGTTTTCCAGGCCAGGAAAAATTCCCAGGGCGTGGGACAAATGGGAGTCGGATTGCTTGTAGGCCGGCAGGGCCATAACAGTTATTCCTGTATGAATGAAGGGCAAGCCCTAGGTCTATATGGAGGGGCAGGGATTATGATCGACAAGGGCGGCCATAATATTTATCGTCTTGGCGGTTTGGAGCCAGACCATCGTGATCCATTGAAATCGACTGTCAGTATGGGGCAGGGCTTTGGATATGGTCTAATGCCCGGGGAGGATAAGATGGGTGTACCGGGTGGTATGGGCGTGCTGATCGATGAAATGGGCCATAATATCTATATCGCGGATTATTTCGCCCAAGGCTCGTCCTACTATTTCAGTGTCGGCATTCTCGATAGTCGTGGAGCAAACAACCAGTTTATCGCGGGTCGTTATGCGCAGGGGGCCGGCATACACTCATCTGTTGGTGTCCTGCTTAACCGGGGAGGCGACAGCACATTTTTTTCATCTTATGGCGTGTCACAGGGAATGGGCCACGATTATGGCATTGGATTCCTGCAAAGCGACAGAGGTGTGAATGATTACCGGGGAGGTGTATTGGTCCAGGGTGCCACTACCAGAGGCGGACTTGGAATACTGGTTGACCGATCGGATGACAGCAGTTTTTTTAAAAGCAATAATAAGCTGGATATTTTTGATATGAAAGAATCAATCGGCCTGCTGATACGTGAAGAAGGCCGCAAAGATGAATCAGGCCGTTTAGGGACAGTAACAGTCCGGATGAAGGAGTAGCCTACAATACGCAGGGTGACTTATTTTATACACTTTTAATGGGTTTCGGAAGTACATTTTATGATCCTGAGAAGCCCTGTTCGCTCGATGAGCTTATGTCAAAAGCAGACACATTAATGTATGAAGATAAACGGAATAAAATACTTTAATAGTTTTCGGACATACACTAAACAAAAGTCAGCCGGAGAGTTTTAAAAGGAGATCTGTTATGCAATATGAAACGCTGGAATTTAAGCAGGAAGGCGCTATCGGTATTTTAACGTTTAACAGGCCAAACAGTTTAAACGCGATTAATTTTAAAATGAGGGATGATTTCAGACATTTTCTGAAAGCGCGTTTTGATGATCTTGATACGAGGGTCATTGTGATCACCGGCGCCGGAAGGGGATTTAGTGCCGGACTGGATATCAGAGATCCGGAGATAATCAACCCAAAGCAAGGTTATACTCCCAAATCCGCTTATGAGAATCAAAGACTGTATTCCGATTTTATTCTCTTCATGAGACAATGCCCCCAGCCGATTATAGGAGCAATAAATGGGGTTGCCGTGGGTGCCGGTTTTTCCATAGCAATGGCCTGTGATATCCGGTTGGCGGCACCGGAAGTGAAATTTCAGGCGGCATACATCAATCTTGGATTTGGCGGTGCTGATATGGGATCTTCCTGGCTTTTGCCCAGGATAGCAGGTACGGGGAATGCAGCGCGATACCTGCTGACCGGCGACTTTATAAGTGCTCAGGAAGCTTTGCGAATCGGGCTTGTTCAGGAAATAGTGGATAAAGATAAACTGATGGGCGCCGCGATGGAAATAGCGAAAAATATGGCCGGCAAGTCTCCGCTTGGTCTAAGGCTTACAAAGGAGGCACTGGATCGAAATACGGGTGGTATGAGCCTTGAAGATGCCATACGCTTGGAAGATCGTAATCAGGCTCTTACCATAGCACAACTAGCGCTTGCCCGCTGATGGCAGTGTCCGATTCTCCTTTTCATACTTTTTTACGATATCATGAATAATCAGTATATTATAATAACATAAAGTCTGATACAATATACTGTCGTTGCGTGGCAACGAGGAGGTTTGATGAAGATCAAGCAGGGGATGTTTGGTCTGATTTTCTGCATCGTCGCTTCGATTCTTTCGATGTCCTGCAGTAATGAAACCAGCAACAGTTGCGGCTGTGATCCAACGGCAATTTCGTCAGATCTTTTTTACTTCGGGAGTCTCAATTTTGTCGATCCGTCTGACCCTGCCCATCCTATTACAATTGATCCGGGAACCATCAATCATCACTTGGCCGCGGGAATCTTCTGCGGAATTCCCAATTATGCAACCCATACAATCTCCGCTTACAACCTCAGTACCGTCGTTTATGTGCGCGATGGAAAGTTCTGGAGGGTCAGTACCTTGAAGGGCGCTCCCAAAACCCCGGTGCAGGTATCCAGTGAAAGTAATGCAGTAAATATAGAGATTCTCAAGACGATTTCGGATTATGCAGATCATGAACAATCAATCATTGTTTATGCTGTTCCGGGGCCTGATGGAATCATCAACACACTGGACGATGAATATAAAATGATCAGGCTGAATATGACGGCAACAGATCCGCCCATGTTTCTTGATATAGGAAATTTTTCTTCAACGGCAGGATATAATTTGCCATTGATATGGCCGCTATATGGCAAGGACGGATCCATTGGCGGATTTTTGTCAATTTATGGGAGGACACTGGGAAGATATGATGCAGACTTCAATCATGTCATTGATATTGCACCCGCTAATTCTTATATAGCAATTGGTATTTATGACAATGCCATTTACCTAGGTAATCTGATCCCTGTTGTCATTGATGGACTTTTACGATTTGTTAATGTCACGGATAACAGTATAACAAAACCCATCTATGCATTCTCAACTACGAACTGGTATGGAATCCAGGAAAAAGATGGGAGTTATTATTACTTTGTTGATGGATCGAAAATTCTGAAAATTCCGGGAGACGGTATGAATCTTCCTGTAACGCTTGTGGATGAAGGATCGGGGAACAATATCTCCCAAAACGGGCGGTTCACCGATTGTTGTATCATCACCGCCCCCCGGTCAAAATATTTTGTTGACCTATGTGGATTGGGCCACCGGGCAGCTGTATTATGGGACATATAGTCCGTCGGTAAGCGACCAATTTAGTGAACCGGTATCCGCGGGAATGGTCAAAGATGACGGGACGACTGGATTGTCTCCTGTCTCTCCGGCTGGCTGGATCGGGGAAGGGTTTAACAGCACCATCCCCTATTCGACAGATCACCCATCCTCGAAGTACATATTTCTTGTCAGGGACTATACGAATTTTAGTGCGACCGGTTTCGCAGATGGAACAGTGGAATCCTATGATGTGGCAACTGCGGCGAAAGTGGCTGATATCGGTGACATCCCAAGTGACATCACCAATCTGGTACCATCTTTCTTTGGATCGAACGATGGTTTTCTTGCCGCCGGCAAAAATGCGGGCGGATATGGCGATATATTTTTCATGAACGCGGCTCAAAATGACAGCCTTATGCGTCTGAAAGATACTCCAACAATCGACGAGTCTGTCAAATATATACCATCGTCAAGCTTTATGGGATTTACTGGATTTATGGATTCAAGTCCCTGAAACAGATGATAAGATTGATCACAATGAACCTTTGTTCCAAAGATTTCATGATAGAAGGGGGCAAAATAATGAAATGGGCTCTTTTTTTATCTATTCTGTGCGTTTCTCTCGTGATGCCGGCTTATGTCGTCGCAGAAGAGGGCCAGAATGATCAAAATATTATTCTATCGGTTGGCCTTGGCAAGTTTTCCCCCCGGGGTGACATCCAGGACTTTGAACAAAGCAGCCAATTCACAATAAGCGGCCTCATGCTGTTTGGAAAGTATTATGGTGCTGGTGTTGACCTCGGTTATCATTCAACCAAGCTGACGGGTGCGCTGGCCGGCTTTTCCACGGAAAACAACCTTGAAACAAAAAGTGTGGAGGGGCTCTTCTATATACAGCCTAATGAGTCTAACGTACAGCCATATGCCGCCATCGGTATTGGCGGCTATAATAATCAAATGACGTTCAAATGGAATGGCGCAACTCTTTTTGACGATAGCGGAACATCTTTTGGCTGGGTTTTAAAGGTCGGGCTGCGGGTGTTTGTCGGAGACCACTTGATGCTGGGTGTGTTCGCCAAATATTTTTCCACCAGGCAGGACATCAAATATGCAACATGCTGCGGCTCATGCTATACGACGACATCGGATATCGGCGGGATTATCGGTAGTCTGGATATCGGTGCAAGATTCTAAATTGTATTCCGATAAGACACTGTAAGTTTCCAATAAAAGAATAAATGACGGAGGGTTGAATATGAGCGATGTGTATGTAGACAGACCGTGGTTGAAAAGTTATGACAAACACGTGCCGCCATCTCTGAAGTACGAAGATAAAACCTTTGCCGAGAAATTCAGGGAAACCGTGGGGAAATTTCCGGATAAGACCGCCATCATTTACATGGGAAACCATATCACCTACCGTCAACTCGATCGCTTATCAAATCAGGTTGCTCATTATCTAATAAAATCAGGACTTAAACCAGGCGATGTAGTAGGGCTCCATATGCCGAACGTTCCAGCCAACTATATCAGTATTATCGGGGTCCAGAAAGCGGGTTGCGTCTCAACAGGCCTGAGCCCACTTCTTACACCGCACGAAATGGAGCATCAGATCAATGACTCCGGCGCCAAAGTGATTATGTCAGTGGACATTCTCTTCGAAAAGATTGCCGAGGTAGCGGAGAAGACAAAATTCACAACGGCGATCGTCACAGAAATTGCCGATTTTCTGCCAGGAGTCAAAAGGGTTCTTGGAAAGCTTCTCAAGAAGATCCCCACAGCAGAAGTCAAGCCCATCAAAGGAAAAACTATTATTCGCTTCATGGATGCTATCAAGAGTACGCCTGATGACAATATTGAAATAAAACGCAGCATGGATGACATGATCTTTATGATGTATACCGGCGGTACAACGGGGCCGGCTAAGGGTGCTGTGCTCACTCACCGGAGCTACATGAGCAATCGGGTACAGGTTTTGAACTGGCTGAATATCATACCTGAGGATGTAGCACTTTCCGCATTTCCGCTTTTCCATATTGCGGGACTCGCACTTGGTGGGTTTTGCATGTTGACCGGTGCCACCCAGATCTGCGTGCCCAATCCGCGCGATACGCAGTTTCTTATCAATGCAATCAAAACATACAAGCCGACGATGATCGTCAATGTGCCGACGGTCTTCTTCGAGCTGATGAAGCGGCCTGAGTTTAAGGCACTGGATTTGAGCGGGGTCAAGTGGTGTCTCAGTGCGGCGGCACCTTTCCCGCCAGAATATATCAAGGAGCTTGAGGGCGTCATCGGTGGAAATAAATTTATTGAGTTATATGGTATGACCGAAACTTCACCGGTGACCTGCTGCAACCCACGCTACGGAAAGAAAAAACCCGCTTCCATCGGCATGCCGCTTGCAGACACCGAGTTCAAGCTTATCGATCCTGAAACAGGCCAGCTTGCCAAGCCGGGAGAGCCTGGAGAAATTGCAATTCGCGGACCGCAACTTATGAAAGGTTACTATAACAAACCTGAAGAAACCGCCAATGCTCTCCGGGACGGATGGATGTTTACAGGCGACGTGGCTAAAATGGACGAAGATGGCTATTTTTACATTGTGGACCGTGTGAAAGATATGGTCATTGTGTCCGGCTTCAAAGTCTTCACCAGGGAGCTTGACGATGTTCTCATGAAACATCCGGATATTGAGCTTGCGGCATCTATTGGCATCCCGGATCCGGATCGACCCGGGTCGGAAAGAGTTGGTGTGGCAATTGTTCTGAAAGCCGGCATTGAGAAGAGTGACGCTGAAAAGGAGAAGATCACCAAGTATCTGCGGGAGACAGTAGCCCCTTATAAGGTACCGAAGTATATAGAATTCAGGGATCAGCTTCCAACCAGTGGCGTCGGAAAGATTCTGAAGCGGGAGTTGAGAAAAATGATGACAGGGAAATAAAAAAATAGAACCAGCAATATGAATAATAAAGTGAAAGAGGCGATCTTCAAACAGGTTGGGAAGGAGCCTTTTGCAAGAAAGTTCGGGCTGAGATTGATTGACCTTGCGGAAGGGTATTCCAAAGTTGAAATGGATTTTACTGAAGATATGGAGAATATCTTCTGCATGGCCCATGGAGGTGCATTATTTGCCCTGATGGATGAAGCCTTCGAGATGGCATCGAATTCACACGGTACTGTTGCCGTGGCATTGAACATGAACATCCATTACCTGTCTCCACCTTCAAAAGGATCCACACTGGCAGCGGTAGCCAGAGAGATAAACAAAACCAACAAGACCGCTGTCTATGAAATAAAAGTGACTGACAGGATAGATCATCTTATCGCAACCTGTCAGGCACTGGTATACCGGGTAGGCAAACCGCTTCCATTCCTGGATAACGATTGAATTACTTTTGATGATACTTGACAGCCGGCAAATCGGATATTTTCGTTGCCTATCCGGGTATTTTGCCATATAAAATGACATTCTTCAGGAGGATCCCATGAAGCAGAAGGCAGTATTAGCCTTTATTGTCCTGGTTCTTTATTTTATGGCTCAATCTGCTATTGCAGAAGAAGAGAAGCCAGGTGAAGAGTCAAAGAAGTTATATATAGGTTTGGGCTTTTCCTATGCCATCCCGAAGATGGGTACGGATCAGAATAGGATTGATTTGTCGCAAATGGAAAATACGAAGGGATTTAATGCCAAGCTCGGATTCACACTGAAAGATGATTTGTTCTTGGAAGCAGAAATAAACAACCTGCAGAATTTCTACTGGGCGGAATCACTCTATAGTGGTGCAATTGCCGCTCATGTCAAGCTTGATATCCTGACAGTGATACTATCCGGCAAATATCTCATGCCCTTGGATTTCTGGGGTGTCCAGCCTTTTGTAACCGCAGGTGCTGGTGGTTTGTATTACAGCGCCGAAAATTATTATTTCGAATTTGGTAGTAGTTCCTTAGATTATCGCCATGATTTCCAACCGTGTATCAAAGTTGGATTGGGTGCCGAGTACCCTATCTCTAACACAATCGCCATTGCCGCCGAAGCAAGTTATGTAAAAGCGTTTTTAAGACTGGATTATGTCAGTTACTACAATTACGGATTAAACGTCCTTTTTTATTTTTAGCCCTGAATAGTTTCTATGTATAACATGAAATCATAAGGAGATACGGCCGTGGTTAAATCTGATAAGGATGTGTTGTTTCATTCAGCCGGGCAATCCGAAGAGGCAAATTCCACGGTGTTCCGTTCTATGCTTTCAAAACTGGAAACACCGTTCCGGAAAGGGGATCGGATCGGAATCAAGCTCCATTGGGGAGAGCGGGGCAACTTGAGTCATCTACCTCCATCCTATGCCCAAGATGTCGTTCAGCACCTGAAAAATCTAAGTGTCAATCCTTTTGTCTTTGATACGACCGTCCTTTATTCAGGCGGACGCCGAACAGGGGAAGATTCCCTGAATACTGCAGCCGAGCACGGTTATTCTGAAGCCTATCTCGATTGTCCGGTAGTCATTGCAGATGGAATGGACGGCCGGAAAACCGTTGATCTGCCGGGCTTTAAACATTTCAAAACCATTCAGGTGGCGGACATCTTCGATTCAACCGATGGTTTCTTCATCCTGTCCCATTTCAAGGGACACATGGTGACCGGTTTTGGAGGAGCCATCAAGAATCTCTCCATGGGATTCGCCTCACGAGCTCAGAAACAGCGAATGCATGCTGATGCCCATCCCGTCCTGAATGCTTCAAAGTGTACCCGCTGTGGCTTATGCACCCAGGTATGCCCCACCGGAGCTGCGCAGTTCGGAGATATGGGCGATCCCGTCTATGATCTTGAGACTTGTATCGGCTGTGCCCAATGCATTGGCGTATGTTCGGAGGAGGCGTTGAGGATATTCTGGAACATCGACAACCGTGTTTTCCTGGAGCGTGTTATCGAAACGGCTGCAGCCGTGTGGAACAAAATCAAGGATCGCACCGTACTGATCAATGTCCTGCTGAACATCAGCGTGGAATGCGATTGTTTCCCGGGGCATAATCCACTGATAGCGCCGGATATCGGATTTGTCGGCGGGTATCACCCTGTGATGGTGGATCATGATTCACTGGTCAAGGTCGGGAAAGAGCCGTTTGAAAAAGCGCACCCCGGGCTGGTGTGGAACCACCAGTTTAATTATGCGAAGGAAATAAGTTTTATCTGATTTGCATTTCTCCCCTCCTGTTATTGCGAGCAAAGGGCGGTAAGTGCCACGGCGGTTTACGCACCGCCTCACATTGACCCCGTTTTATTCGCAGCACCGCCTATCAACTTTTAACAACCCTATTCAGTGACTTGACCCAATGGTTTTTTTCGCTTATATTCGCGCCCCTAAAATCAATAATATAAAAGGAGGATGTTATGAACATCATATTGTTAGGGGCACCGGGAGCAGGGAAGGGCACTGTTGCGAAACTACTTACGGACTTTGACGGCTCTGTTCAAATTTCAACCGGAGATATCCTTCGTGCGGCCGTGAAGGAAGGGACGGACCTGGGCAGGCAGGCCAGGGCCTATATGGACCGCGGAGACCTTGTTCCCGATGAACTGGTCATGAAATTGATAGAAAAGCGCCTTGGTGATCCCGATTGCGCTGGAGGATTTATTCTGGACGGTTTTCCCAGGACTATCCCGCAGGCAGAAGCATTAAAGATATTGCTGGTCAGGCTTGGTATTCCTCTTGATTTTGTTGCAAATCTCGAAGTTCCCCGCGAAGTAATTCTTGACCGGTTGACGACCCGTCGAACCTGCAGCAATCCTAATTGCCAGGAGATATATAATATCAAAAGCAAACCTCCGGCACCTGATGGAACCTGCCTGAAATGCGGCAGCCCAACGATCCAGCGTGCTGATGAAACGGAAGAGGCAATAACGTTTCGTCTCGAAACCTATCAGCAAAAAACATCGCCCCTGATTGGTTTTTATGACAAAGAGGGGCTTCTTGAAACTTTTGTGTCTCTGAACAGCAAAGACACAACTGAAGCAATTATTAAAACTCTTAAACGCTGATTTCCCATGATTGATTATGTACAGGCATTGAATGACGAACAGCGGGAGGTCGTCATGCAGGAGGGTGGTCCGATTCTCGTTATAGCCGGAGCCGGAAGCGGTAAGACCCGCGCGCTGACCTACCGTGTAGCTCGTCTGATGGAAGTCGATGTACCTCAGGAGAATATCCTGCTGGCAACCTTTACGAACAAAGCGGCTCGTACCATGCTTTCAAGAGTTCAATCGCTGGTCGAGCAGTACATTTCCCACTTATGGGGCGGTACCTTTCATCACATTGCGAATCTGATGCTCAGGACACATGCATACCGCTTGGGATATGATAGAAACTATTCAATTCTTGATGCTGAAGATGCCCGTCAACTCATCCGCACATGCATTTCCGAGGTGGGTATGAATCCTCGAAAGGATGGTTTTCCTCAAGGGGATGTCATTCGGGATGATGTCATTCGGGATATGGTAAGTCTTTCCGTCAACACAGATACTCCGCTTGAAGAGGTTGTGGCCGATCGGTACCCTTATTTTGAAGATTCCGTGGAGGGCATTGCGGATGTAGCGAATCTCTACCACCGGCATAAAAAAGAACAGAACGTCATGGATTTCGATGACCTTCTTTTCAACTGCCGGCGCATCCTGATCCATTTTCCCGAAGTCCAGACATATTACTCTGACCGATTTCACCATATCCTTGTCGATGAATACCAGGATACGAATATTATTCAGGCGGATATCATCGATCTATTGGCTGTGCGTCACCGAAATATCGTTGCCGTCGGAGATGATTCACAAAGCATCTATTCGTTTCGAGGGGCGCACTATGCAAATATCATTCAGTTTCCGGAAAAGTATCCGGACTGCCGGATCTTCAAGCTAGAAACAAACTATCGAAGCACCCCCGAAATCCTAAAACTTGCAAATATCAGTATCGTCCATAACGAAAACCAGTTTGAAAAAACCCTGCGCCCTGTTAAAGATAAGGGCATCAAACCCGTAGTGGTCCCCGCAAGAAATGTTATACAGCAGGCTGGTTTTGTGGCCCAGCGCATAGAAGACCTTATTGGAGAAGGAGTTCCTTTATCGGAAATGGCTGTTCTGTATCGTGCCCACTATCATTCCATGGAACTTCAAATGGAATTGACCAGACGCGGTATACCATATGAAATCCGATCGGGTATACGATTCTTTGAGCAGGCGCACATCAAAGATGTCGTATCCTTTTTAAGAATTCTTGTGAATCCAAGCGATGAACTTGCCTGGAAACGCCTCCTGGGGCTCCATGAAAAAGTTGGAAAAGTGACTGCCGATAAAATTTGGACATTTTTATTGTCGAAACCCCGCATGATTGAGGCGGCATTGACCCCAGATATGGGGGAAATAGTAGGAAAGGCTGCCAGGAAAGGAATTGAACAGTTTCAATTCACACTCAAAGCGGTGGTATCCGCCTCTGAAAAGCAAAGTGCCTCCGGTGTCATCGAAACCATTGTAAGGAGCTGTTATGACAAGTATTTGAAGGAACGATACCCTGATGCGATCTCCAGACTGGAAGATTTGGATCAATTGGCTCAGTATGCACAGAAGTTCACGTCCATGGATGACTTTTTGAGTGAATTAGCCCTGCTGACCAATATGGCGGCGGAGGAGGGGGATCCCGTTCCGGAGGAAAACAGCAGAATCATTCTCAGTACAATTCACCAGGCGAAGGGACTGGAGTGGTCTGTGGTCTTTCTCATAGGATGCGCTGATGGAATGATACCCCGTGCCAGGGCCATTGCGGAGGAGGGAGAAGAGGAGGAGCGCCGACTGTTTTATGTTGCCACTACCAGGGCCAAGGATCAGCTTTACTTCTGCTATCCCCTGGTAAGCTATTCACGGGGAAATGGAGCAGTCATGATGCAGCCATCCCGGTTCATTCAGGAGATTGAGAGATACATGGGAAGTAGAAGAGATCACAGGCTGTATGATCAGTGGAGGCTGGACAATCTATGGTGATAATTCAATGATCAATGAACGATTATCAACGATGGAATATTTATAACTTAGTCCACACTTAATTGTCATCCTGTTCAGACTTGGCCATCTTCATCTTGGCATCGTGCTCTGCTCTTAAGGCGATTTGCGTCGCCTCGGCAATATCCTCCACGCGTCGTGCCCAGTCTTCAAACTTGATATCAACTCCGAAAATACCCACCATTTCATCTTTATCATCCATGATCGGTGCTGAAACAGTAATGCACAAGGCACCGGTCATCTTGGATATGTAAAAATTGGTGACATGAATCTTGCCGGTTTGGAGGGGTTTGATGAACCATTCCCTGTCTGACTGGTCTGTCCCAACCCCATAATTTTCATATTTTACACGGTCGACAATATTTGTGATATTGTGGGTTATTTTTCGCCCATTCATATCAACCACATAAGCAAACTGGATGGATGGATTTTCATCAATAACCTGCTGCAGGACCGGTTCCTGCAACTCAGCCTTCATGGTTTTCATCATCGGATCTTCTATCACCTTTTTAATGACTGAAATGGCAGCCTCGGAAGCATGGTACTTGATTTTATCAAGGCCAGACATGAAGAGCTCCGGCAGATTCTTACGGACAAGGTGTTCCAGCTCTTCATTGGAAATACTAGTCACACGTCCGGATTCATATTGCTCATTGATCCACTTGTGAATCTTGGAAATGCCGGGATGGCGCTTGTCCACCATATTATCCCCCAAAAGCTCCAGATGGCTGTTGATCCAGTAAGCGATTCCGGCTTTCCCTGATTTATCAGTGACCATCGGGACAATAGGACGCTTCAGAATTTTTGCGGTATTGAATATATTGTAAATTTCCTCATTCTTAATCAGGCCGTCCACATGTATGCCCGCACGGGTGACATTGAATTCAGATCCTACAAAGGGGAAATTCGGGGGTATTTTCAGTCCGACCTCTTTTTCGAAATATTCAGCGATATCGGTTATTACCGTCGTATCAATATTATCTGTTTTGCCTGTTAAGGACATGTATTCTATAATAAGAGCCTCAACCGGCGGATTACCCGTTCTTTCGCCCAGTCCAAGCAATGTGCCGTTGGCTGCACTGCAGCCGTAGAGCCAGGCAGTGGTGGCGTTGATGAGTGCTTTATGAAAGTCATTATGTCCATGCCATTCGAGAAGGTGACCGGGCACTCCGGCATCCTCAATAAAAACGCGGACAAGCTTGTCCACGCTCCTGGGAAGTGACGCTCCAGGATAGGTAACACCGTATCCCATCGTATCGCAAAGGCGGATCTTAATATCGACGCCGCTTTCTTCGCGGATCTTCATCAGCTCAATGGCGAACGGAACGCAGAATCCATAGATATCCGCCCTGGTGATATCCTCAAAATGACAGCGAGGTCTTATCCCCTCGGACAAAAGATTGCGAACGACCTTCAGATAATCTTCCAGGGCACGACGCCGCGTCAAGTTCAGCTTCAGAAAAATATGGTAGTCTGAAACAGAGGTTAGAATGCCTGTTTCTCGAAGCCCTGCCTCTTTCACAAGCTTTACGTCCTCCGCATCGGCACGAATCCATCCTGTTACTTCCGGATAAGGCAGCTTTAGGGAGCAACATTGCTCTATGGCTTCACGGTCGCGGCTGCTATAGAGAAAAAATTCGGTTTGCCGAATGACTCCCTTTGTTCCGCTCAATTTGCCCAGCATTCGGAATATATCAACGACCTGTTTTACCGTGAAAGGTGGACGAGCCTGCTGGCCATCGCGAAATGTCGTATCGGTGATGAAGATATCTTCCGCAGGATTGATTGATATGAGGCGATGGTCGAAATCGATACGGCAAACTTCATCATAGGGGAAAACGTCTTTTTGCAGGTTTGGTTCGGGGATATCCTTTAATTCATATCGCCAGAACCAGCTGTGCTCATGGTCGAGGACCTTTTTATCTTTGTTCCATTTCGCCATTGATTCCAACTCCCTAAAAAAAAGCACCTGAACAGGTGCCTTTTCGGTTTGATCTGTTCAGATCCGTTACTTACCCGGAAGTCCGGCACCTACCGATATTACACACAAAAGCGGCACTCTTTGTTCTGTGACCCCCTGGATGGGCATGTTATGTTTCTGACGCTGGATGCCGTGCATCGTATATCCTATCAGCCTGTCCACAGACTGCATATATTTCCTACTACTCTAAATATTCGATAAGGTTTTATTTTGTCAAATAAAATGTTGTATCCTTACTTTATTGAACGATTTTTAATGAGAGTTCCATCAACTGTTCTATACTGACCGCAGAAGGGGCATCGGTCAGCAGACAGGTCGCCTTCTGGGTCTTCGGAAATGCAATGACATCCCTTATGGATTCGGTGCCCGTCATGATCATGATCATTCGATCGAATCCGAAAGCAATTCCTCCATGCGGCGGTGTTCCATACTCGAGTGCATCAAGGAGAAAACCGAACTTTTGGCGGGCCTCTTTACAGCTCAGGCCCAGCACCTGGAATACCCTGGCCTGGACATCCTGCTGGTGGATTCGGATGCTTCCGCCACCGATCTCCGAGCCGTTCAGCACCAGGTCATAGGCCCTAGCCCGAACCCTGGCCGGGTCGGATTCCAGGAATGGCAAGTCCTCCATAACCGGCGAGGTAAAGGGATGGTGCATGGAGACAAATCTCTTTTCCGTTTCACTATATTCCAGCAGTGGGAACTCGGTAATCCAGGCAAAGGAAAATCCTTTGCCATCCAGAAGGTTGAGCTTTTTGGCCAGATGAATCCTCAAATTGCCCAGGGCGTCATGGACAATGGAAGGCGTATCCGCCAGAAAGACCAGGAGGTCACCCGCCGAAGCCGACATCAACTCCTCAATCGTTTTGATCTCTTCAGGTTTCAGAAACTTAAAAATCGGGGACGTCCATCCATCGGGATTAATCCTCGCCCAGGCAAGTCCCTTGGCGCCGTGCACCGATACAAAGTCACGCAGGCCATCCAGGTCCCTGCGGGAGAGACTTTGTCCCTGTTCGACTTTCATGGCCTTCACGATACCGCCGCTGTCCGCCACTTCCCTGAAAAGCTGAAAATCAGAATGTCTTACGGCGTCCGTGATGTCCACCATTTCCATTCCGAAGCGTATATCCGGATTGTCCTTCCCATAACGGCTGATTGCGTCGTAATAGGGTATCCTTCTGAAGGGAAGCGATAGTTCTACACCAAGACAGGCCCGGAATAACTGGGCCATGAAACCTTCCATTATTGTGATGATGTCATCCTCGTCAATGAAGGACATTTCGATATCGATCTGGGTAAACTCCGGCTGGCGGTCCGCACGAAGATCCTCATCCCGGAAACATTTGACGATCTGGTAGTACCGGTCAAAGCCGGAAACCATCAGGAGCTGTTTGAAAAGCTGCGGTGACTGGGGCAGGGCGTAAAACATCCCCTGATTGATGCGGCTGGGAACCAGATAATCCCTGGCCCCTTCAGGAGTGCTTTTCGTCAGGAAGGGAGTCTCCACTTCGATAAAACCTTCCTTCCCAAAGTAGTTCCTCGTTTCCGCAGCCGCACGGCTGCGGAATATAATGGTGTGCTGCAGCTCAGGCCGGCGCAGATCCAGGTAGCGGTAATGGAGCCTTACGCTTTCCGAGATTTCATCCTCCGTATCAAGGCTGAAGGGAGGAGTTTTGGACTCATTGAGAATCTCAAGCTCCTGTACCATGACTTCAATCTGGCCGGTTTTTAACTCCGGGTTTTCCATACCTTCGGGCCTTTTTCTGACATAGCCCTTCACGGCAAGCACATATTCACTACGGATTTTGTGGGCTTCACCATGGCTTTCAGAGTTGATTTCCGGGTTAAAAACCACTTGACACAGCCCCTCCCGATCCCGGAGGTCGACAAAAATAACACCGCCATGATCGCGCCGGCGCTGTGTCCATCCGGTCAGCACAACTTCCTTGCCTGCATCGGCTATCGTGACATCTCCGCAGTAATGGGTACGCTTTCTTTTGGCGATTAAATCGGTCAATGTACGGTTATCCTTCCTTGATGGTTTCCATTAATATTTCTTCAAGCTTTCCAAGCTGAATGGTTTGCTGAACCCCCGTCTTCATGTTTCTCAAGGGGGCCTGATGATCCGAAAATTCCCGATCCCCGACAAGCAGGGTAAAATGACTTCTTAACTTGTCGGCCTTTTTCATCTGGGCTTTCAAACTTTTTTCTCCATGCTCCATTTCCACGGCCAGACCTTTCATCCTCATTTTATTGCACGTGATGAAAGCCCATCGCCGGGCATTATCGCCAAGTGCGGCGATAAAGAGAATGGGGGCGGGGCTTTTGGGGAATGCTTCCTCATTCATCATGCTGAGAAGCCGTTCGCAGCCGATGGCGAAGCCGATGCCGGGAATATCCGGACCGCCAAGATCACGAACAAGATGATCATATCGGCCCCCGCCTACGACGGCATTTTGCGCACCTAGAGAAGTTGATGTCAGCTCGAAGGTCGTTCTCGTGTAGTAATCAAGCCCCCTCACCATTCTCGGGTTGACGCTGAAGGGTAAGTCGAACTGATGAAGGGCATCCTGAACTTCATCAAAATGTTTCCTGCAATCCTCACATAAAAATTCCGGGATTTGAGGGGCATCCGCAATGAGTTGCCGGCACGCCTCCACTTTGCAGTCGAAGACCCGCAGAGGATTGATATTCATGCGGCGCACGCAGTCACCGCAAAGTCCAGTTTCCTGTCCGGCCAGATACGCTACGACCGCCTCCCTGAAAGACGGACGGCATTCGGAACAGCCGAGAGAATTGATCTCGAGATGAATTTCGGGGAGCAGGAGAGCCCTCAGGTAGTGGATCAGCATGAGGATGATTTCCGCATCACTGCCGGGATCGTCCACGCCGAGCATCTCGGCATCAATCTGATGAAATTGCCGGAATCGTCCTTTCTGGGGTCGTTCCCGGCGGAACATGGGGCCGATGGCAAAAAGTTTTGAAACCGGTTCCGAGTTGAACAGGCTATGTTCTATATAAGCCCTGAGAATCGAGGCCGTCGCTTCGGGCCGCAGGGTCAGGAATTCCCCCCCCCGGTCCAGGAATGTATACATTTCCTTTTCAACAATATCAGTGGTTTCACCAATACTGCGGCGGAACAGGTCTGTTTTTTCGACGATTGGCGGGCGAATCTCCCGGAATCCGAATGTCGTGAAGATATCCCTCGCTTTCTGTTCGATGTAATGCCACTTATGGACACCCTGGGGGAGAATGTCCTTGAACCCTTTGACAATTGAAATGTTTTCCATAATAGATGAACTCACTGAAAATCCTCAATGATCCATGCCAGTGCGGTAAAAAGAATAAGGAAGGCCTTCTCAGAGGAGGCTGTTTTTAGGGGCAAGTCGTTAACATATATAGGGTGGAAAGGCAATAAAAATCAATGCAGATAATGTTCTGTCCTGATGGTATGACCGTCTGTACGCATCGTGACGGCATCATGGATATCGGTTTGATAAACCTGTGTGTTAAATCGAAGCAGGCGTAAAAGGGTGTCACGATGGGGAACCCGTAAATGTTGCCCGCTCCTATGCTGATGATGGCCGTTCGGGGGTGTACGACTTTGAGAAATTCGTCCGTCAAGGAAGAAGCTGCACCGTGGTGAAGAACGAACAGGACATCAGATTGCAGGTCGAGTCTTTTGCTCATCAAGGCTCTTTCTGTATACCCGGAAATGTCTCCGGGTATCATAATCCGGATATCTTTATATTGGATCATCAGGACAACGCTTAGGTCGTTGGAATCTTCTGGAGGATTGACAGAAGGATTAAGGATGCGTATCTCTACCTGACCTGAACGGGTTACCAGCGATTTTTCAGAAACCGTTTGCAGGACGTTATGCTGTTTCCGGACAAGGCCGGTGAAATTTCTGTACATTTCGTCATCCGGTGACTCTCCGTTCACCCATTCCTTATGGAGATGTTCTCTAGAACACCAATCAAACCATTCAGATGGTCAGAGTGAGAGTGTGTCAGGACCATCCTTTCAATATGAAGGACATGCTCCCTTTACAGATAGGGTGAAACCACATACCGACCCACATCAAAGGTACCATCCCGTGATCCGCCACCATCGATCAGCATAGTATCTCCGCCGGGGCGGCGTATGAACATGGAGCTACCCTGTCCGACATCGACGGCAGTCACTATAAGATACGTCTACAGTCTGTTTCTCAGATATGGGTAAATGAAGGAAATGCTGAATAAAAGAAAAAGATGTCGGTCAGGCAAGGGACCGCCCTGGTAGGCATAGGCTTATGGTTTACGGAGGCCGCAATGATCAGGATGACAAAAATGCAAACCTGGCACACCAGATATGTGGAATGGGGATAACCGACAGGGAACCGATAAAA
The DNA here is from genome assembly GCA_050011475.1 of Syntrophales bacterium. GTDB lineage: Bacteria > Desulfobacterota > Syntrophia > Syntrophales > JBEKJA01 > JBEKJA01. The sequence continues at coordinate 5,813 of JBEKJA010000006.1, read as the reverse complement.
ATAACGGCGGCCAGACCGGCGAGGAGTAATACAAAAGGTCTTCGCATGAAATTAACTGGTCATGAAATATGGTCTTAGTAAAACATATTATGCAGTACATTCATAATATTATTTATCTAAAAATAATCAGTCCTGGGTATTTCACGTTGACAGGGGCTGACCGTTCCACTATATTTCAATCATCCACAATTCGAAGGAGCTACCATGTTTCCGGGCATTTATGCGGATGTAAAGAAACAATCACAGAGATTCCAAAGAATCCGTGAAACTCTCCTTTCCACACCGGTTTATCTGTGCCCTGAAAGGGCTCTTCTGATCACGGATTATTTCAAACATCATGACAACCGCCGTCAGCCTATGATCGTTCGGCGGGCAAAAGCCCTGCGCCATATTCTTGAAAATAAATCAGTGAAGATCTTTCCTGATGAGTTGATAGCCGGCAACGTGGGAAGCAGGAGAATATCGGCCCTGATCCAGCCGGAGCTTGCCGGTGTAATCATGGGAACGGAACTGCTTTGGATCGACAAGCGCAAGACGACGCCGATGAAGATGTCCTGGCCGGACCGCCTTCAAATTCTCCTGCGCGTATTTCCATATTGGGCAACCAGGAGCATGGCCGTCCGGGCCTTCGGCCATCGTATCCCATGGTTGATGCGATACGTCAAAGAGCAGCTCTCCGCAACGTATTACCTGATCAATGAAGCTGGGGGCATAGGTCACTTTCTGCCGAATTATGAGAGGATGCTTGAGCAGGGTATTCAGGGTTATCTGGCTGCCATTGCCGGCAAGGAAGGACCTCTTTACGAAGCGGCGAGAATTGCGTGTGAAGGCGTCATCACTTACGCCGGGCGGTTGGCGGACGAGGTTGAATCACAGGCCGGAATTGAACCGGATAAAGACCGTGCCCTGGAGCTCCTGGAAATCGCCCGCATCTGCCGTAAAGTTCCGGAACAGCCACCGCAGACGTTCCATGAGGCGCTTCAAGCCCTCTGGCTTACGCACATGGGGGTTTGTCTGGAGGGGCTCAACTCGGCCATTTCCTTTGGAAGAATGGATCAGTATCTCCATCCCTTTTACAGAAGGGATCTTGAGGCGGGAAAGATCGATCCCGAAAAAGCGCGGGAGCTGCTTTTGAGCTTTTCAGCCAAGGCATGCGAACATGTCTTTTTGCTCTCCGAGCGGACAAGCCAGTATCATGGAGGCTATCTCGTCGTTCAGGCGGCTTCCGTAGGAGGTATGAATCGGAATGGACAGGATGCTGTCAATGATTTGACCTATATCTTTCTGGATGTCATGGAGCAGTCGGGATTGCGCGACCCCAATTATCAGGCCAGAATCCATGAGGGATCTCCAGATGAATATGTGCATCGTGCATTGGATGTAGCCCGTCAGGGGAAAGGCGTACCGGCTCTGTTTCATGATGGGGCTGCGGTGGCGACACTGGCCGCCCAGGGGTATCCGATAGGCGAAGCTCGTAATTATGCCATTGTGGGATGCGTGGAGCTGGCATTGCCCGGGAAAAGTTTCTTTTCCACGGATGCAGGGCTCTTCAGTCTTCCTCTCTGCCTGGAGCTCGCCCTGAATCGGGGCAGGAGGATATCGGGTGGCAAGCGCATTGGTGTGGAAACGAAGAGTCCGGAGAGCTTTGCTTCAATGGATGATGTGATCGAAGCCTTCCGTCAGCAGGTTGAATACATGTCTTCGCGGATGATCGGTGAATTGCAGATCATTGAGGGTGGAAACAGGGATTACCACCCCACGCCCTTCTCATCCATGCTTGTAGACGGGTGCCTTGAAACAGGCCGCGATGTGACGGAGGGAGGGGCTCTCTATAACTCGAGCGGCATCCAGGGTGTCGGTGTGGCCGATGTTGCCGATTCGTTTGCTGCGCTGCATCACGTGGTCTTCATGGGGAAAGCCTACAGCATGAATGAGATCATACGAGCGCTGAACAATAATTTCTCGGCGGATCAGGTGCTTCATGAATCACTTCTGTCCGCACCGAAATTCGGCAATGACCATCCCCTGCCTGACGGGTATGCGCGTATGGTGGCCGGTATATATTATGATGCGCTGGCCAGACACCGCAATACACGAGGAGGCCCCTATGTCCCCGGGTTTTATTCTGTCACCTGCCACGTGGCATTTGGTTCGCGCACCGCAGCTTTGCCCAGCGGCAGGAAGGCCGGGGAGCCTTTTGCATCCAGTCTTGGTGCAGGCAATGGTCTGGACTGCCTGGGGCCGACTGCGATGCTGAAGTCGGTGGCGAGCATAGACCCGAAGATGGCACCCAATGGCTATGCCCTGAACTTGCGCTTCGATCCAAAAACAGTGGAAGGCGATCAGGGTGTTGCCATTCTTACCGCCTTAACGAAAGGTTTTTTCGAATCGGGGGGAATGGAGATGCAGCTCAACGTAGTGGATCCCAAGGTCCTTGAGGATGCAAGGGCCAATCCCGGTAAATATCCGGGGCTGGTCGTGCGGGTTGCCGGATACTGCGCCTATTTCGATGACCTTCCCGAAAAAGCCAAGGACGAAATCATTCATCGTACCCGGCTTGCCGCCTAAGTTTAATATAAAAGGAGATCTTCATGGACAACAAAGCCCTTTATGAAGCATTGGCAAAACACTTGGATCACAACGTTGTTGGAGCGCCGGTATCTCCAACTTTTGTTGAGATGCTTGAAATCTACTTTCCCGGCATCGAGGCGGAAGCGGCCCTCAAGCTCCCCTTCAGCAACCAGACGATGCCGCAGCTTAAAGAACTGATTTCGGAGATGGCCGATAGCCTAGAAGACATTATTGCATCTATGATCAGCCATGGGACCGTTTTCACGGAGCAAAAAACCGGGAAGGAAAGGGTATATCGCCTTCTGCCGACCGTTGTCGGTTTTTCGGAGACGCCTTACTGGGCCGGGAAGGAAACACCGCACGCCAGGCGTCTGGCTCCGCTGTGGCTCCGCTACTTTGAAGAATCATTCGGTCGTGAGCTGGCGAGGGGGAAACCTGTCATGCGGGTGGTGCCCATTGAAACATCACTTGCTGAAAAATCCGAAATTCTTCCTTTTGACACCCTTAAGGAAATGGTTGCTAAGCAGTCATACTGCGCCGTGGCCCATTGCCCCTGCCGGCAGATAAAGCGTTATAATGGCAGTGGATGCGACCACAGTCTGGAAAACTGTCTCCATTTCGGCGCCATGGGACGCTATATTGTCTCACAGGAGATGGGGCGTCAAATTACAAATGAAGAAGCAATTAAAATTCTTGCCGATGCTGATGAAGAGGGCCTGGTTCATACCTGTGAGAATATGGCGGGGTATCTGAGTACCATATGCAACTGCTGCGGTTGCTGCTGCGTTTTTCTTCAAAGCGTCAAAAGGGGCCACGATGCACTCGCCGTGTCGAATTATCTTGCTGTAGTAAATGAAGATCTTTGTGTCGGCTGCGGAACCTGTGAGGGAAGGTGTCCGATGGGTGCAATCATTGTGGGGGAAGAAAATGTTGCCCGTGTGGATGCTAATAAATGTATAGGATGCGGAGTATGCACGCCCACGTGTCCGACGGACGCCGTACGTCTCAATTTAAGGGAAAATACGGCTCCGCCGCCGGATCCAATGATCCTGCTGTCCGTACGCATGGAAGGAAAATAGTTTCCAAATGGGAAACTTGGTGGATCAATTCAGGCCAGTCAATGGCTTAAAATCATCTGGGCAGTGCAATTCCAGTTTCGCGACGGCTTCAACTTCCGTGTTCCGAACTTCCAGGAGCCGCATCCTGTCAGTCCTTGCAGGGATTCTCTAATATGAGCTTTCTGCAAATGATCTGGGCATGACCTTTGCTTTTATAAGGGGGTGGTTTATGGTATTATTTTATGGAGGTTGTTATGGCAGATTATGATGCAGTGGTTGTAGGGGCAGGAAATGGCGGCCTTACGGCTGCCGTCACCCTTGCAAAAAAAGGCCGGAAAGTGTTCCTCCTTGAGAAGCATAACGTTCCGGGTGGGTGTGCAACGACTTTTTGTCGTGGAAGGTTTGAAATGGAAGTGGCCCTTCATCAACTCAGCTCAATTGGCACGCCGGAAAATCCCGGACCGCTCCGGATGATGTTCCAGGAGCTTGGCATTCTGCATAAGCTGAAATTTGTCATATCCCCTTCCATGTACAGAATTGTTGTGCCGGGAAGCATGGACATCGAGCTTCCGGCAGACAGGGCTGCGACATTGACTGTGCTGCAGAAGCAATTCCCGTCGGAAAAAGAGGCCATCGAAGCATTCATGGATCTGGTTTACAAACTGTGCATGGAGTGGGTCAGTGTTTTCGTCATGCGTGATCCTGAAGCCTCTCCGGAGAAGTATCCCCTTTATTTCAAGTACCGCCTTAAAGATTCGAAAAGCGTGTTGGACGCATACTTCAAGGATCCCCTCCTGAAGCTTGCGCTGGGTATCTATTGGCTTTACATCGGCCTGCCGCCCAGCAAGATGACCTTTTTCGACCTGGCCCTGATGCTATGGGTTTTCCTCGAAATGAAACCGGGGCATGTGAAAGGGGGCTCCCAGGCAATGTCCGCCTCGCTTCTGGATACTTTCTTTGAATGCGGCGGGGAAGCGCGCTTCAATTGTGCGGCGAAAAAAATGATCCTTGAGAACAAAAGGATTAAAGCCGTCGTCACCGAGGATGGGGACACTGTGACAACCGACTATGTGATTTCCAATGCCGGCATTATCCCTACCTATATGGACATGATTGGGCCAGAGCATATACCGGAGGAAGAACTGAAGATCTGGGGTACGCGTACCATCGGCCCATCAGCCATCAACCTTTACATCGGTCTCGATTGTGAACCGTCCACGCTGGGGATCGTGCAAGGTGCCATTTTTATCTGCAAGTCGGCGGATATGGAATACGCGTACAAGACCGGTAAAACGCTTGCCCAGCCTGAGGCTGCCATGGTTAGCTGCTATGAAGTGGATGATCCAGATTTCTCGCCTGCCGGGACCTGCCAGCTCAGTGTGGTCGCCCTCCAATACGGTGAGCCCTGGATGACGATATCTCCGGATAGATATTTCGAAGAAAAATGGCGTTGCGGTGAGGGTATCATGAAACTGATCGATCCGGTTATTCCTGGTTATCGGGACCACATAGAGGAATTGGATGTCGCCACACCTGTGACGATGATGCGTTATCTCGGGCAACCCGGGGGCGCCATCTACGGTGCGGATCAGCCTGCAAAGGACAGTCCTCTCTTCCTGGGGCCGATATCCCCCATTGAGGGCCTATATTTTTCGGGCGCCTGGGTGACGACCGGTGGATTCCACCCGACGCTTCAATCCGGGATAACGGCCGCCCGTGCAGTTCTTTCCAATATGAAGAAGAATAGGAGTTGATAAAATGGGTACGCAGGATCTTACTATCCAACTGGAAGGCTACCGGGAAATTTTACAGGAAGTGGAAGCACTTAAAAAGTATGGAGTGGACTATACCGCCTGGCGCGGGCGGACGGCACAAATCGTCAATGCGCTGCATCCAAAGCGTCTGAATCTGGAGGTTTCGGAGATCAGGCAGGAGACGGACAGTACAAAGAGTCTCCGGCTGGTTTCCAGCGACGGGTATCTCCCGCCGTTTCTCGCAGGCCAGTATATCAACTTGATCGTGGATGTCGCAGGCATCCGGACAAGCCGTCCTTATAGTCTGGCTTCATCTCCCGCACAGAGGGGCTATTATGAAATCGCCGTTCGCCGTGTCCACGACGGATTCGTTTCCGATTACCTGCTGGAGCAGGTGAATGTCGGACAGAAATTCGAGAGCACATCGCCG
>JBEKJA010000005.1:0-20698 GCA_050011475.1 Syntrophales bacterium | reverse complement strand
GGTCTATTCGTTCTTGCTGCCATGATTATTCTTGCCTACATGTCTTTCCAGGTGGGGAAACGGACATTCGGCCTGAGAAAAGGATATGAAATTACTGCAGTTTTTGATAATGTTGCCGGATTATCGAAGGACAGTTCCGTCCAGATTGCCGGCGTTGAGGTCGGGCGCGTGGCGGACATCCACCTCTGGCATGGCAAGGCCCTGGTTGTTTTAAAAATCCAGTCTGGAATAAAACTTGAAAAGGATGTCACAGCAGCCATCAAGACCCATGGCGTACTGGGGGACAAATATGTTGAAATTTTGCCTGGCAAAGAAAAAGAATCTTCCATGGAAAACGGGGAGCAGATTACCCATATTCAGCAGCAGACAGATATAGATGCCCTTTTGAATCACCTTGCGCAGATTGCCGATGATATCAAGGGAGTTACCGGTACGCTGAACAAGGTCCTGGGCGGTGCACAAGGGCAGCAATCTCTTGCTGAAATCCTTGAAAATACAAGGCAACTTACAAGAAACCTTAATGCAGTGGTGGTAAATAACCAAGACACGCTTCACGCCATGCTGGAAAATACCCGCCAGCTCTCCGAGAATCTCAATAGACTCGTCACCCAGAATGATCAGAAAGTCGCGCAGGTCATCGACAATCTGCAGGGCGCAAGCAAGGATATGCAGCAGGCCTTTGCAAATCTCAACGAAATCTCGAAGGAAATCAACAAGGGCGAAGGTACGTTGGGGCAGCTTGTAAAAGACAAATCCACCATCGAAAAACTTAATAAAACACTGGCCTCTCTCGATGAAATCACCGATAAAATCAACAAGGGGAAGGGAACCATCGGAAAACTTGTAAACGATGAGGAAACGGTTAATAATCTCAATGAAAGCCTCACCGGCATCAATCGATATATCAACAAGGCGGAGCAGTTCAGGACTTTCCTCAGTTACCGCGGAGAGTATCTTTTTGATCAGAGCGATGCAAAAAGTTACCTTGAATTGAAAATCCAGCCCAAGGAAGATAAATTTTATATGCTGGGTGTCGTCTCCGATCCTAGGGGGAAGCATAAGATCACAGATTACACTACGAATGGCGTGACCACCCGTGTCAACGAATATGACAGAAATGAGCTACTGTTTAATGCGGAAATCGGCAAGCGATTCGGAAATTTTGTCCTGAGGGGGGGAATTCTAGAGTCAACAGGTGGTGTAGGTGTTGACTACCTGGCCCTGAACGATAAACTGCAACTGTCCTTTGAGGCATTTGATTTCTCTCAGGACCGACGGACTCACCTGAAGGCATGGGCTGAATACCAGATCTTCAAGCACATTTATTTAATGGGCGGCTGGGATGATTTTATCAGCAATCAGGGCAATAGTTCTCCATTTGCCGGATTTTCGCTCCGTTTCGAGGATGAAGATCTGAAGTACTTGCTGTCAACAACCCCCATCCCCAAATAGAATTGGTTTCCTCGTCATTGCGAGGCGGCGCATAAGCCGCCGTGGCAATTGCCGCGCTTCACTCGCAATGACTACGTTTTTCATCTATGGTAATATAACTTGACAGTCAGGGGTCAATAGCTATATTAGTTTTGGATTGAAATAATAAATCTTGTAAGTTAATGTAATGGATCGATATTTTAACACATCACAGGTGTCGATAGCCGGCGCGGCTTTCAGCCATGGCGAGGTTCTGGCGGCACAGTACTTCCATTTGCCCTTGGAGTCTGTCCGGTCAAACCGCTATGATGTGAAGACATTGGTCCATCTTAAGGAACATGAGGTAAGGGAGGGCGCTTTTGCCCATATATGCAAGTACCGCTATGAGAAGACGGGAAAAGCCGAAGCCGATCAAGGGTTTAACTTCTACCGGATATGCCTTCAGGACGGAAGAATACTCGATGCTGTGGACCGTGGCCATTCTTTCATCAAGCTGGATCCCCTGCTTCTTTACATTGCGGCCCATGAATTGGTTCATGTGATACGATTCGGATTAGGGGAAATCGATTTTGATGCTCCTGATTCGTTTAAAGTAAAGGAAGAAGAAAAGGTGCACTCCATAACACAGGATGTGCTTCAGCCGGTTGCTAATCGGGAATTAAAGCTTGTACTGGAATGCTTCAGTGACCGATATCAGATCGGCGACTGGATAAATTAGATGGTTTCCGAATTGGGAACTTAATAACGGAGGTTTGTTTAGAGATGCCGATTTATGAGTATAAATGCAAGAAATGTGGGAAGGAATTTGAAGTATTTCAGGGTATTACAGATTCACCTGTAAAATCCTGCAGGTTCTGCCGGGGTGCCGTCGAGAAGCTTATGTCACTTTCATCGTTCCATCTGAAGGGTTCCGGCTGGTATGTTACGGACTACAGCGGTAAAAAAGCTCCCCATACCGAGAAAGAAAAAAAGGAATCATCTCCTGCGGAAACTCCAAAAACCGTGGCTGAGACTACAACTGAGAAAAAAAGCTCTGATGATTAAAGAATTTAACGTTTCTGAAAATAAGGACGCAGCCCCAGACAGAGGTCTTCTGGTATCATGGGGCAGATGATTTCATCATGGAGTTTCTCAAAGTAGTTCAAATCGCTTGTTCCCAGGGGCTGATTCAGGAACCTAGGTACGATCTTTCCCTGAATGCATAAATTCTTATCCTGCTGCAGGGCAGCATAGAGAGCCATATTGAAGCTGATGAAGTTATTTTCATGAAAATAGTTAAAAACATTGGAACATCCGGATAGCAACTCCCGGAAATCATCATCTGTGAGATCCAGGATGGATGATTTCCCCGGATAAAAGAACGAGACCTCGCCTGCCATGGATTTAGGGGCAAAGCTCGCAATCCAAACGATTGCACGGGTCCCTGCAATGATTCTTTCCTTCTGTTTCAACTCATAGTCGATAAAATCCATCCATAGATTTCTCCCAAAATCTTTTTGGTATTGATGGGCATTGTTATAAAACACCGCCACAAATCTTGTCGGTTCTGTGCCGATTACCGTTTGAATATGGGGATGGATCAGTCCGCCTCCTGCAGGCGGCATGTAGTTCCAGTTGATGGAGCAGAATCTCAGGCCTTGCTCCAATCGGGCCATGGTCCGGAAATAATCCAGGCAAACCAGGAAACCATCAAGGGTGATTTCACATGTCAGTTGGTCAAGGGGAATGAAATGACGATGTGATAAGATGGCGACATTGTTGTACCTGTCATGGGGAAACGCGTTGGGAAAAAGGATGGCTTCACCATGGACGAACTTCCCATCGGCATTGATTTCCGGCATAAACCGCGGTGTCATTTGTGAAAACAGGGTTAAACAAAAGGGACAGATCGACTCGGGAGACTTCTCCAGGTACTCATTGACGTCGGGCTTCTGCGGCACTTTGAAACGATATGGCAGAATCCGGCTGGTTACACCATAGATTTCGTCGGTACGGATCTCAAATACCGCTTCTTTTTCCTTGAAATCGTTAAAAGGATCCAGATATCGTCCCAAGGCAACTTCTTTTTTGAAACCCATCCTATCACGGCAGATCATCTTCTACCCTATATCCATTGTCCAATTATTGTCTGGATTCACTGATGACGGTTTGTATTTTTCTTCATTTTCCGCTTGCGATGCAACCTCTGAATAAGGAAGCGTTCAACATTTTCCTGAGAAAAATCCTGCTGGATAATGTTCCGGAGGGATTCAAGGGGGATTTCCACCCGTGCTGCACTGCGGTGGCCTCCTGCCTTTCCAAATGCTCCAAACGCCTTATCAGCTATGGCACCGCAGTCCTGGCGATAACCGTCGCCCCGAAAAACCACAATGAGCTTGTCTTTCACAATTCCGGCAATGACAACGTAATAAATATTAATGACTCTCAGAAAAAAGTCAGCCACCTGGACACATACATCCGTACTGTCAACCCGCCCGAGGAAGCTTACAATGCGATCCCGCCAGCGGTGGCGATTGTGATACGCATAATCGTAGTATTTGAGGTAGCGTTCAGGGATCTGGTTCATCTCTATACGCCGGATGAGTTCCCGATTTGCCTTTGCAAAATTGAGATAATAAGCTCCGATATCTTCCAGGCTCACCTCCCGCTCAAAACTGTTTGTATCAGCTTTGATCCCATACATGAGCGCGGTATGCAGTTTCCTGGATATCCCGATTTTGGCTGCGAGAAGGTATTCCGTCAATATCGTGGAAAGGGATCCATAGGACGGTCTGACATCAGCTACCTGGGCATGCCAAACGGTTACGCATGGATGATGGTCAATCACAATCTGGGGTTTGAATTCCCTAAGAGCCTCTCCGAAAAATGAAGGCTGGGCGTCCACGATGGCCAACAGGCGATATTGTGCCAGATCCACCTTATTAAGAAGTTGAATGGATACCCTCATCGCCTTGATGAAATCAAGGTTCTGTTGGCGTGCCACCGGTTCCGTAGCCACAAGAATGCTGTTTAAAAGGCCGCCGAGTTTTCGTACTATTTCCTGGAGTGCCAATGCGGAAGCGACTGCATCCGGATCGGGACTTCCATACATCAGGATGGCCATGGAGTCGTTTTCCTGGATCATGGACTTGAGTTTGAAGATGTTAAATACCGTTTCTTCCTTGACGAGAATCGCTTCAATACGCTTCATAACAGCTCCTGCAATGGCCCTTGAGTCTCGGATGCTCCAATACAACCCGGCCGATCATACGATGCGGATTCTCCCCTCAGGCTGATCGAGTACCCTGCCGACCATGGAGGCCTCCGGAATACTGCCGGCGTGCATTTTCCCCAACAGCTTCACTGCGTCATCTTCCGGCAGGGCAATAAGCAGGCCGCCGGCCGTCTGTGGGTCAAAAAAAATATCGACCAGCCATTCAGGGCATTCCGCTCCGATGTCAATCTGCCGCTTGCGAAATTTCCTGTTCCGATAGAGGCCGGCCGGCATAATCCCCGATTCCACCAGATCCTCCAGGCCAGGGAATACCGGCACAGCCGCAGAGTAAATCTCAAGGCCCACATCCGTATCTTCAATCATCTCTGCGGCATGACCCAGCAGTCCGAAACCGGTAACATCGGTACAGGCGTGAACCACCGCGTCTTCCATCAGCACCGATACTTCCTTGTTAAGGGTCGTCATGGCAGCTATAGCTAGAGCAACAAGGTCAGGATCAGCTAGCCCTCCCTTGATGGCTGTGCTGATGATTCCCGTACCGATGGGTTTCGTGAGAATCAGAACATCGCCGGCCAGGGCGCCACGATTCCGTAACACACGGTCGGGATGGACCACACCGGTGACCGCCAACCCATATTTCAGCTCATTGTCTTCTACACTGTGTCCTCCCACTAGAAGCACTTCAGCTTCCTTCATCTTGTCCAAACCGCCGCGAAGAATATCCCGCAGAACACTGATATCCATTTCCCCGACAGGAAAGCAGACAATATTCATCGCGGTCAGCGGGCGACCGCCCATGGCATAGACATCTCCGAGGGCATTGGTTGCAGCTATCTGGCCGAACGTGTATGGATCGTCAACAATAGGTGTAAAAAAATCGACCGTTTGAATAATTGCCAGGTCCTCGCGCAGAAGATACACCCCTGCGTCTTCCCCATGCTCCATTCCGGCAATCAGATTCGGATGGGAAATCAATGGCAAATCCTTTAAGGCTTCATACAGGTCGCCCGGACCGATCTTGCAAGCTCAACCGGCCCCATGGACCGTTTCCGTCAAACGGATCCGTTCCACTTCCATATTGCCCCTTTCATGTGTGACTTTTCTAAAAACGGCTCGATATTCACATCTATATCATACATATCTCGCTCTACACAAACATTCCCTATTCCAACTATTCAGGGAAAAAGGTATAAGGATTTGCATGACACCGGAGAGACAGGTACAAGGTCTGATCTACTTTGACAATGCCGCTACAACGTGGCCCAAGCCCGGACGAATGATGGAGGCCATGGCGCATTACAACTGCGAGGTCGGGGGAAGTCCCGGCCGTTCGGGGCACCGCCTATCCATCGAAGCGGGCCGGATTATCTTCGAGACCCGTGAAACCCTTGCAGAGCTGTTCCATATCGATAATCCCCTTCAAATCGTCCTTACAAAAAATGCAACGGAGGCCCTGAACATCGCCCTCTTCGGCTTGCTGCAGCCGGGTGACCATGTCATCACGACCAGCATGGAGCACAACTCCGTTATGCGACCCCTCCGGGTACTGGAATCCAGGGGGATCTCCCTATCGATTATTTCCTGCTCCTCTCAGGGCGAGCTTTCCCCGGCTGACATTCGGAAGGCTATCCGGATCAATACAAAAATGATCCTGGCGGTTCATGCATCGAATGTCACGGGGGTGATTCTCCCCATCCATGAGATAAGCCTGATCGCCAAAGAAAATGGGGTCATATTCTGCGTGGATGCAGCCCAGACATCCGGAGCATTGCCGATCGATGTGCAGCAATATGGCATTGATCTCCTGGCTTTCTCCGGCCATAAGTCCCTTTTCGGCCCCCAGGGCACAGGCGGGCTTTACATCCGGAAGGGATTGGAGAAAGATGTGCGGCCCATTATGATAGGGGGAACGGGAAGCCGTTCCGAGTTTGAAATACAGCCAGATTTCATCCCTGACAAATATGAGTCGGGAACACCCAATACCATTGGTATCGCCGGATTGTGTGCCGGAGTGCGATTTGTGTTAGCGGAAGGCGTGGGTAAAATAAGACAAAAAGAGATGAATCTCACATCACGGTTCGTCGATGGACTCTCCATACTTCCGGGCGTAAAAATTTTCGGCCCCTCTGAAGCCATGGAAAGAACTGCCGTCGTTTCCTTCCTGCTGGCGAATATTTCCCCATCGGAAGCGGCGTTTGAACTGGATGAGCGTTTTGGAATCTTCTGCCGCCCGGGCCTCCACTGTGCACCTTCCGCCCATAGGACTATCGGAACTTTTCCGGAAGGCACCATTCGTTTCAGCTTCGGGTATTTCAACATGGAGGATGAGATAGATACCGCTCTAAAATCCCTGCGCAGTCTGGCAGGCATATGAACCTCTTGAATGGAGTCTTGTGAATGACACGGAAAATTGATGCACGCGGAATGGCATGTCCTCAACCGGTAATCCTGGCAAAGAAGGCGATAGAGACAAACGATGCGGTAACGATCCTGGTTGATAACGCAACGGCTGTGGAAAACATCAGGCGTATGGCGAAACACACGGGCTGCAGCGCAGACATTCTGGATAGGAATGACGGAGTGATCGAGATACGTCTGGCCAGGGTCGGAGGCACAAAATCAGCGGGCACCCTTCAGGACGAACAGCCCCTCGCAGGGCCTGTTTCGGATGCCAAGGCAGGCCCATTGGTAGTGGCCATCTCCGATAACAGGATGGGGAGGGGGGATGACGAGCTTGGTGAAATCCTGATCCGGAGTTTTATTCATACCCTCCTGGAACTGAATCCTCAGCCAGACACCATGATCTTTTACAATGCCGGTGCAAAACTTACCATTGGCGATTCCAGTGTGATAGACGACTTGCAGCAGCTCGCTGAAAAAGGCGTGGAGATTCTCATTTGCGGGACTTGCGCTAATTTCTTCGGCATCAAGGACCACATCGGTGTGGGAACCATCTCCAACATGTATGATATCGCCGATATCATGGCGCGAGCCGGGCGGCTGGTCCGGCCATGAACGGGAAATCCGTTTATCAGGTTATCCTTTTCCCTTCCGTGAGCCATGCCCTGAAGGCTGAGAAAATCCTCAAGGCCTGCGGCATCTCCCATAAACTCATCCCGATTCCGCGTCACATCAGCTCCGATTGCGGTATCTGCCTGCGCTTTGCCCCTGAGGATCGGGACGCCATCGAAAAAGCCTTGCAGAACATATCGGACGTCATCGAGATTCGGGAGCTGTAATAGGTGAAACAGGGTCACGTTGGGTTACTTTAAAAAGTCCACCGCCAGCCTGTTGAACTCCGCCGCTTTCTCCAAATTCGATATATGCCCACATTTCTCGAATATATGAAGTTTCGCATTCGGGATATGCGCGCTAGCAAACTCGCCATGCTTGCAGGGCAGCACACGATCTTCCCTTCCCCAAATGATAAGAACCGGGATCTTGATTGTTTCAAGTCCATTCATCATCTGGTCGATAAGGGCCATATTTATACCCAGGACACCCGCCGTCCCCCGAAGCGTCCTCAGAAAGGCCCTCCCCGCTCCGGGCATGGACAGATATTCCGTGTAGAGACTGATCAGATCATTTGTCAAAGGCGTGATATCATAGGTGCAGTGCTTTAAAAAAATACGTGTACCGAAACGGTTGGGACACATCAATAATAATTCCCCGATCCCGGGGATTGACATAACGCGCAGCATCCAGGAAAATTGTTTCCCCAGGCCGGCACTGTCCACCAGGATAAGTCGATCCACCTGTTCGGGATGATGAAGGGTATACCATAATGACAGTCCACCGCCGAGGGACGAACCGGCAAGACTTATTTTTTCAAGATGGAGAGCTGCAAGAAAGCCCTGTATGAATCCGTCCAGGAATTCCGCATTATAAGCAATGTCCGGCTTATCGGATCGGCCGGAACCAGGCAGATCGGGAACATAGACGCGATGGTCTTTTGCCAGGGTCTCGATGTTGTCCCTCCATATGTCAGCGGAAGCCCCCAGTCCATGGATCATAACCACCACAGACCCCTTGTTGCCTGCCTGCCAGTAACGCGTATTCACGCTGCCGATCCTGATGTAGTGATCCTGAAATTCACCCGCCATCAATCTATACCCCCATTGCCCAAAAATTGCCGCATATTATGCCCTCTCCCATATCCCATGTCAACAAACACCTGTAATTCCAAGTTCACTCTATTGACAACCCCGGTCTCATCGACTATGCTTCTGAAATCCTACAAAGTATCGGATACATGTATCGGTAACAGAATCACGTGACCGGGCTGAATACGGAGATCAAGCATGTCGGGAAAGATCGTATATTACAGCACCAACCGCAATCTCAGCATTAAAGATGGGATTACGCCTTTTCGAAGCGCCGTTACCTTCCGAGAGGCCCTGCTCATGGGTCAGGCGCCGGATGAAGGGCTTTTCATGCCCGATCCAATTCCAACCGTTTCAATAAAGGATATACAATCACTGCAAGGCGCTCCATATTCCGAAATGGCAATGCTCATCACCGGTGCCTTTTTAAACCGGGAGGTGCCTTATGATGCTCTTCGGAAAATTGTGGAAGATGCATATAACTTCATGGTTCCTCTTGAAAAGGTCACCGGGCGTAAATATATTATGCGACTTGACCAGGGGCCGACTGCTTCATTCAAGGACTTCGCCGCACGTATGATGGCACGCCTGATGAGCCATTTCAGGGATGGCGGCAGGCGTCTCAATGTCCTGGTAGCCACCTCTGGCGATACAGGCAGTGCAGTAGGCGAAGCCTTCAAGGGTGTGCCCGGTATTGATGTTACCATTCTTTATCCCGGCACAGAAGTAAGTGAACGGCAGAAAAAACAGCTCAACACCATCGGTGGAAACGTTCAGGCTATTTCCATCAATGGAAAATTCGACGACTGCCAGAATCTCGTCAAGCAGGCATTCGCCGATCCCGGCCTCCGGGATATGAACCTCACCTCAGCCAACTCCATCAATTTCGGGCGCATCATGCCGCAGATCATTTATTACGTTTATGCCTATGCGCAACTAGCCCGGGACAGCGAAGCAATCGTCTTCTCCGTGCCCTCCGGCAACTTTGGCGATGCCCTGGGCTGCGAGTATGCCCGCCGAATGGGACTCCCCGTAAAAACCCTCATCATGCCCACGAATGAAAATGATGAGTTTCCGCGGTACCTTGAAACCGGCCAATACCAAAAAGTCTCTCCATCGGTGGATTGTTTGTCCAATGCCATGAATGTCGGCAATCCCAGTAATCTGGCCCGGTTTTTTGATTTATACAGAGGGACCGTAGATCGGAATGGATGCGTCCATCGCTACCCCGACGTTCAGGAAATGAAGCGGCGCATTTTTTCGGTAAGCATCTCTGACAGCCAAACAAGGGAAACCATCCGTTCAGCTTATGAAAGGTATGGAATACTCCTCGAACCGCATGGAGCCGTTGGCTGGCGCGGTCTTGATATGTACCTCGAACGGCATGGTGATTTCCCGTTATGCATCTCCCTCGAAACGGCTCACCCTGCCAAGTTTCCCGATGAGATTCAGAAGCTCATCGGGATTGTACCTGAGGCGCCGCCCAGCTTAAAGGATATAGACAGCAGAGTTGGTGAGCCGTTGTACCTGCAGCCGGATTACGGGATATTCCGAAAATACCTGTTCCAAAATCTGAGATCCCGCGACTGACAGGAAAATTATATGGAGGAGTGATCCCTGTGAAAAATATAGCCGTCAGCAAAGCATCGCGCTTGTCATTTTACTTTTGGTGACATCCCATACTTACGCTTCTGACAAAGTTGTCTGGATTGAAGCGGAAGGAACGGCTTATCAGAATGAAATGGAAACTCCAAAAGAAGTCAAAGAGAAGGCCATACGGGACGCGCAAACCAAGGAAGTGGAAAGTGCCGAGGGTACGTTTATCAGGTCACACACCCTTATTTCCAACAGCCAGATCGCCGAAGAGCGGATTAAAATCATAGCGACGAAGCAGAAGGAAGAGCTCCTCTCTCTTGAAGTTCGGGACGGGCTTTTCCAGGCATATGATGTGAAATTCGCCGGAATGATCAGTGATCTTATCAAGCGTCTCAACCAGATTGAACCGAGCGACTGGACGGAGGGAAAATCCGTTTATATCGTGCGCAAATAAAGAGATTGGCATCCTTTACAGGATAAATCTGCATGCTCAAGCTATTGGATTCTTCTGGAGCTTTGCATGAGAAATATTTTCGCTCCTCCAATATTTTCTGACGAAACAAAGACACAAACCGCCCAGATGCTTTACGCATTCTTTTGGACGTTCCTGATAGTGGCGTCTTTGATGATTCCTATCCTGATGTTATTGCATGAGTTGACATTGCGCCGTTTTATATTCATCGGAACGGTGGATTTATCTAGCATCCTGATGCTCTTCCTGACCTGGAACGGATATATAAGGCTGGCCAGTTGGGCGCTGGTTGTTGAAATATGGCTGATTACTACAGCATATGCGGCAACGGGCAGCGGTATGCAGGATCCAGTGATCGTGCTTTATTTCATCGGTGTACTGATCGCCGGAATGATATTGGGCCAGAAAGCGGGTCTGCTGGCTGCTGGAATGAGTGTCTTCATGGAATTGATACTGGTTTATTTGGAAAGGAGAGGTCTGATTGCTCCTGATACGATCCGGCATAACACCTTATCATTCTTTGTATCCAGCACCGGTGCAATGATCGTTATCGTCGTATATCAGTATCTTGCCGTATCATCCATCCGGGGATCATTTGAACGAATGTACCGCGCAATGAGAGAACGCCAGCGTGCCGAGGATGCGCTTCGGGAGAGCGAAAAGCGTTACAGGGAACTCAGTGTAACGGACGGCCTCACGGGACTCTACAATCAGCGGCATTTCTACCAACGCCTGCAGGGGGAGATGGAGAGAGCCCATCGATACGATAATCCCCTTTCTCTCATTCTCCTTGATCTTGATGATTTTAAAAAATTCAACGATGGATATGGGCACTTGGAGGGCGACAAGGTTTTGGAAAAGTTTGCTGAAACGATACTGCGTTGCATGAGAAAGACGGATTCGGCTTTTCGCTATGGCGGAGAAGAGTTCATTATCCTTTTACCGGAGACCAGAAGTGATCAGGCTTCCGTTATCGCAGAAAGAATAAGGCATGAGTTTAAAACACAGTTGTTTTATCCGTGTGCTGACGGAATTCCCATATCAAAAACAGTCAGCATAGGAATTGCCGAATATAAATCCGCCGAGGACCCCATAACCCTTATTGATAGGGCAGATAAAGCGATGTACAGCGCCAAGAAAAAAGGAAAGGACCAACTATGCCTTTCCTGAGAAACTTAATGCATGTTGAACTCGTTTCAGCATCTTTTAAAAACATAGATCCTGAATCAAATTCAGGGTGACAGATTGTGTGTGGGCTCTGAATCCCTAACCTTTGTCATCCTGAATTTGATTCAGGATCTATAGCCAGGGGCTTTAAAGAAGTTGTTTGGAAAGGGATTATCAAGTACCAAGTGTTACCAAGCCCTCTCAAACAGCATATTTGGTGAGCTCTGCGATACTGCGCATATTCAGTTCTTGCATGATATTGCGGCGGTGTGTTTCCACCGTCTTGATGCTCAGGTATAAATATCCGGCAATCTCCTTGGCCGCCATGCCCTTGCGAGGAGCTGAAGGATTTCGCACTCTCATGATGTCAGTAATGTGCGGACGGTCGGAGAATTTCTGGCCTCCTTATTCAGGTAACCTGTACAACCATATCCGCAATGCTCGGGCTCAAATAAGTGTTGCCCGAAGCGACCTGGCGTATGGCAGTCGCAAGCTCTCCAAAAGCGCAATCTTTCAACAGATACCCCGATGCACCGGCTTCCAGCACGCCAAGTACATAGCGGTGATCCGAATGCATGGACAGGGCGATCACTTTTGTATCGGGAAGGCCGGAAATCACTTGTTTTGTAGCTTCAATCCCGTTCATATCCGGCATCGTTACATCCATAATAATGACATTCGGCGATAGTTTTTCAGCCAGCTTAATGGCTTTTCTGCCGTTTTACGCTTCGGCCACGACCTCCATCCCCGCTTCTTTTTCGATCAGGGTTCGCAAGCCGTCCCGAACGATCTTATGATCATCGGCTAGAAGGACTCGTATGCTCATTTCCCACCTCTCCATGTTTTTCCCTCTTTAACGGGTCATGACGAGTTTCTGCTCTGCCTTGGGAACATACCACTTGATGAAGTTGTATCCGATTCCGGCAGGCGCCACTTCAATCCCGTGGAATCGCTTCTGGTAAATGGGCAGGGCGTCGGGGACATAAAGGAACAGGTATGGCTGTTCCTCCGCCATAATCTCCTGCATCCGGTCGTAGTATTTCTTCCTCTTGGCCTGATCAAATGTTTCCCGGCCCTTTTCAATAAGGCGGTCCACCTCCGGGTTATTGTATGAAACGAAGTTCAACTCGTCAGGCTTTGTTTTGCTTGAATGGAAAACATCATAAAGATCCGGTTCCATCGGGATATTCCACCCGAGAATGGTCGCGTCAAATTTACGCTTACGAATGAAGTTATTGGTGAAAGCCGCCCACTCGATGGTCCGGATCTTTACCCGTATTCCCACCTCGGAAAGACGCCGCTGGATAATCTCGGCACACTTGGCCCGCAGTTCATTGCCCTCGTTGGTGATAATCTCAAAAACAAACGGCTTGCCGTCCTTTTCGAGAATCCCATCATGGTTGATATCCTTCCAACCGGATTCAGCCAGGAGCTCTCTGGCTTTCTTTGGGTCATAAGGGTATTTTCGGACATTGGGGTTGTACACCCACGTATCGGGCTTATAAGGTCCCGTTGCATCCTTGCCCAAACCGAGAAGCACCCCGTCTATGATTTCTTTTTTGTTGACAGCGTATGCGATGGCCTGGCGAACTCTTTTGTCTGTGAATAACGGGTTCTTAAGATTATAGCCGAGGTAAGTGTAAGCGAAGTTCAGGTACCTGTACTTATTGTAGTTGGTTCGGAAGAAATTGCTTTCCGTTTCCCTGGTGTACTGCAGAGGGGACAACGCCATTGTGTCAATCCCATTTGCTCTCAACTCAAGGAACATCGTCGCCATATCCGGAATGATCCGCGTGATCAAGCCATCTATATAAGGCCGGCCTTCAAAATAGTCCGTGTTGGATACCAGGACGATCTTCTGCCCGCTGACCCACTCTTTGAATTTATACGGACCGGTTCCAACGGGATGTCGGGTCAATGAGCTTGTGGTTATATCCCTGCCGGCAAGAAGGTGTTTTGGCAGAATGAACGGCATCCCCCAGCTCATCAAAGCGGGAGCGAATGGCTTATCGTAAGTTACCCGGAAGGTGTATGAATCGACAACCTCCGCCTTCTTCACTTTAAGGAAATCTCCGGAATATGCCGTAGGGGTTTTGGGATCGATAATGGCCTGATAGGAGTATAGTACGTCATCGGCAGTAAAAGGCTGGCCGTCATGCCAGCGGACCCCTTTCCTCAGATGGAAGGTGATAACCAGGCCGTCTTTGGATATATCCCATGATTCAGCCAGGTCGCCAACGGTACGAAGATCCTTATCAAATTTGACCAGTCCGTTGTATACCTTATACGCGACATCATGGGATGCGCTATCGGAAGACAGGATGAGTATGAGGTTGCTCGCATCCCCAATGGAGCCCTCCACCAGAATGTCTCCATACGCAGGCACACTCTCTCCTGATTTACCGCTCGGAGCACCACTCTTTTTCCCGCTGTCACAGGATACGGTGACCAGGATCAGCAAAGCGATGAATAGAAAAAAACGAATCCGCTCGAAGTTCATGGGCAGCAAGTTAACCAAGTATCGCATTCTTTGCAACCCTTTTTTGCAGTATCGCCAAGCAACGGGGTAATTACGAGCAATCGTCCGAGCAGAAGAAAAAGTAGTCATTGCGAGGTTCCCTCTCCTTTGTCATTGCGAGCGAAACGCGGCAATCTTATAAACTCTTTAAAGCAGTTATTCTTCCATGATTCAGGATCTGTCTCCAAAATTACATCCCGAACTTGTAACCTTTTGTCATCCTGAACTTGATTTAGGATCTATATAAATTGACACAGTTATGCCGGTAACATTGCAGTTATCTGGTGAGGTGCCAACTTTTTGGCAGTTGGCAGTCAGGAGGAAACCGGAATAGACCCTGAATCAAGTTCAGTGTGACCTATTCGGAGGCAAGTAGCCAAGCGACATAGGTGGGCGGTTAGCCACTATGGCAATTTTATCTTTTCTTGACACATTGCATAATTCTTCAATATACTTCAGCACAATGTCCCCTTGCCCTGCACTTGAGGATTCCTGATGAGTTCCAATCATAAAACCATAAGGATGATCTCTCGCCTGGATTATCTCCGTGTGAAATGGACCATTCTCCGGGACATTTTCATAGACACTTTCATTAACTTCCAGAATAATGGGGACACAAACCAGGCTGCTGCCATCGCTTTGTATGCGATTCTATCCATCCTGCCGCTGCTGATCCTCACCATATTGATGGTTGGCCGATTTTTCGGCACAAATCCGCAAATTCAGGATCAAATCGTCACAAAAGTACAGACTTTCATCCCGTCTTTGTCTCCTTCGCTGCTTGCACAACTCGGCCATATACAGCAGAAAGAGCATGTTCTTGGCTGGCTGGGAATTATTTCTTTGTTCTGGTTTTCTTCCGCCATATTCAATGCCATTGAAACGGCGCTGAATGTTATTTTCCGTGTACGGACTCCGCGAAACTATTTCATCTCAAAACTTATGGCTATAGGAATGATCCCATTGGGCTGGCTGGTTGGAATCGCCAGCGTAGTGATAACCTCCATAGCCACCGTCGTTGCAAAGCAGCCACTGCTTGTTCAAGGTATCATTCCTCATTATGACTTGATCCAGAGCACTTTTTTTCAATATGTCATACCATATTTTATTACGGTCGCCTTCTCTATCCTTGTGTATCGGCTGGTCCCGGCCCTGAAGGTCAGCATTCTTCCCATTATAGTCGGCAGCATGCTTTTTGCCGCCCTTTTGGAGATTGCCAAGCACTTTTTCACCTGGTACGTCTCGAACTACACTCGGTACCATGTGATTTTCGGCTCGCTTGAGGCCGTCGTGATCCTTGTGATCTGGGTATTTTACGTGGCGCTGATCTTTCTGATCTGTGCCGAACTCATTGCTTCATACCAGCGCAGAGATCTGATCCTGCTGGAAAAAGCCCTCATGCAAACTCACAAGGATGGTCAGGGTCTTGATGAAAGGTTATTCTTGAAATTCGGCCGTTTTTACCCGGCTGGTTCAGTCATATTTCAGGAAGGGGATTTGGGAAATCAGATGTTCTATGTTCTCGGGGGCCGGGTTATTTTGATTAAAACGGCAGGACACGTGAAGAAAATTCTCGCTGAAGTGGGGCCAGGTGATTATTTTGGAGAGATGGCCGCACTGATTGATGCGCCCCGAACAGCCACTGCACAGGCTGCGGCAAACAGCGACATCGCCATCATCGACGGAGAAACATTCCGTGCGCTTATCCGTGAGAGTGAAAGCATCTCTTTTTTCATGCTGAAGGAATTTTCCAGACGAATCAAGCATACCAATGAAGCCCTTGAAGACCTGACAAAAGTCTGGATACAGCTCATTGCGATTCTTTATTTCCTGAAGTCGTGGTCCGCCGGTGATAAAACGGATTACATAGCCGATCTTGCACAACTCTCTGGCAAGGATACCGGCGAAATCGAAGATCTCCTTGCCGAGCTTGAAGAACAGGGCATCGTAAAGGTTCAGGCAGGAAAAGTCCTGGACTTTAACAGTGACAAGGCCTGGGTTCTGCTCGATAAGCGCGTCCTGATCTGATTATACAAAGAAGGGGGCATGGTTCGATGTAAAAACAGGCGGATCCCGCCGAAGGATCGGGGTCACTGCCTGATGTCTCCTGAACTCCCTGTCAAGGAAGCGCCTGACATTCTGTCTGTTCCAACCGCATGGATGCCTGAAGTTTCGATAGAGCACCAAATCACCATCATAGAATTCCTCTGTATCAAGACTATCTGTATCGGGTCCGAATGCCGGGAGGTTAAATATCGCCAGGTTCAGGAACCTGATCTGATCGGAGTGTTGAACAACGAATCTTAATGTTTTTTGGGCCGCTGCAAGTGTTTCCGGCGGTGTGCCAAAGAGCAGATAGATGTAAGAGGCAATACCTGCTGCCTTTATCGCTCTCAGGGCCTTTGCGGCCATGACAAGATCCACTCCCTTGTTCAAAGCATCGAGCACATCCTGATCTCCTGATTCCAGGCCAAGCTGAAGCATCACGCATCCGGACTGTCGAAGCTCTATACAGAAGCCACGATCAGTCAGTGCGTCTGTAATGCGTACAAATCCATACCATGGGGCTCCAGGCGGATTTTTTGCCAGAGCCCTCAGATGAACTGGACTCAGAGCATTATCGATCAAATGAATGAGAACTGGTTGCGTGCGATCGGTTAATTCACGAAGTTCATGGACAACATCTTCGGCAGGCAATGGTCTGTAAGGATTCTCCTCGGCCCTTTCCGGACAGAAGGAGCAGTTCCCCCAATAGCAGCCGCTCGATGCACTGTAGGGGAGTATAAATCCGGGAGAAAAATAGTCCGCCTGATCGGGAAGAAAACGATCATATAATGGGGGCTGCCGGCCACCGCACCATTCAAATCCGAGATGGCGTATGAGTTGCGCCTCAGCCGGTCCTGCAAACCATGTGTCTATCAAACCGCTGAATAGATTACGCCAACCCGGCTGTCGCATCCATGAAGTAGCCAGTCCGCCACCCAGAATGATATGCATGGATGGGTATCGTATCTTCAGAAACCCAATCATGGCAAAGGTACAGAGCACCTGACTGAGATAATTCAGGGAAATGCCCACGGAAGTTGGCTGCTTATTTTCTATAAGCTGTGTCAGGCGACTTTGGAAATAAGGATAAAATGGATTATTTTGCGGATTTTCCGCACATATGGCCAGGTCGGAACTTCGGACAGGAGAAAGCCGATCGTCTGTAAAGTTGGCAAGCCCGAGATGCGCTCCGGCCTCACATTGACATTTCTCCAGGAGACGCTGGATGTCTCCGACTGCCCTGCCATACCGGTTTATATTCGTATAGCCTGAGGGTGAAGTAAGAAGGGACAAGTTGTTTGAATGGTGATGATGGGCACGCCTGGTCCAGGTATCAGGACGGTTCCCATCCCGCCCGGCAGGTACAGGCATACTGCCAACTGTCTTGAGGAAATGATGTATCCCTTCAACATTGGCCTCCAGGATCTCAAACGCAGCATCATGTGCCTTGAGAGAACCTGCAAGTACAGCTAGACCGGGCGGCGGCTCACAGGGGCGTACAACGGGTGGGTGGATCAGAAGAATCATGCCTGAATGGTTACGCCATGATCCCGCTCATCCGTCAGGATCTCAAAAGCGGCCCGATGCGCCGTGAATAGAATCTCCGGCTTCGATTCGTAACCCCTCTGTTTATTCGTCACCTTGACTTCACAGGAACCGATTTTCGTATTCAGACAGTGTTTCTCTCCTCCGGGCGGGTTATAATATCTTAAACCAACAAAGGCGCTTCGTGTGGCTGATATGGTTCCTTCAACTTTGAAGCGGCTATTCTCAGAAAGAAACGTCCATACAAAGTATGAAAAGGAACCCCGCGCCCGAAACATCTGCCTCATGCTGTTGAGGCGGATTTCCTCCCCTCCATGACGCAGTACGACGGGTGTGAGAAACGGCGTCCAGAAGGGTCCTATTCTGATCCGGGCTGTAGCAACCTCCAGAAAGCTTTCCGGGTTATTGTCAAAACCGGCGACCTGACCCCAGGCGTAATGGTCCGTATGCTGAGATCCCCAGTTATGGTTCTGACTGCCCAGCCAATCACTGATTTCGTGAACCTTGTCATTTACGGCGATGGTCCCCCGATAAGTGGCGCATGGAAATCCTACCAGGCTTTTTGCCTTTGGGAAAGATGACTGGTATCGTTCGAGCGGCAGCATGAAAAGGGGTGGTGCAGATCCACTGTAGGTCAAATGCCAGGTGATATGATTTCCACCGGAAACAGCGGAACCATTGAGGGCCCCGGATGTCAGCGCAGCTTCACCAACTCTCACATTGAAATCGGTCGATGAAAAAGTACATTGACTGATAGGCACTTCCTTCTTAACAGCAACCTGGCGGCCTTCCACACCGTCAAACCAGATCGCCCACAACTCCCCTATAGCCTTTTCGGGATTTTCAGCAGGAGAAAAAATCGTATACCGGATCCAGAAAGCAAACGGCAGGGTCGGATGATTGGCACGCTGAAAAAAACTTTCATAATGGCCAGTTGTCTGCCCCATTTTATAACGCGTGTAGTTGGCAGTTTGAATGGCCTTTTCCAGGTTATTCAACGCCGTCACTCGTAATGGTCGCGCGGCGGCGATAAGACAACAATTTGATTCCGTCCGCTGCTTTTTGCCTGATAAATGGCTGTTTCCGCTGCTTCGAGAAGCATTTCGGGCGTCTGGCCAGCCTCCAATTCGGCAATCCCGATAGATATGGTTGGATATGGAACACTGCGCCCATCCGGCCCAATCGGAACGGCATCCATCACGGCTTTATGAAGCCGCTCTGCAATATCCCTTGCTGCCTGAACATCCATACTGGGCAACAGAAGAGCGAACTCGTCATCGGCATAACGAACCATCCACTCCGAGGGGCGGAGATTATCCGTGATTGTGTGAACCATGGAATAGAGTATTCGATCTCCCTGGATACGTCCATACTGCTCGTTGAATTCCTGGAAATGGTCGACATCCAGCATGACGACCGAAAATGATTCATTGTCTGCGGCAGCCCGTTGGACCAGCCGCGGCAGCATCATATCCAACCAATGCCTGTTATGGAGTCCCGTCATGGCATCCACAGAACCATAACGCTCGTAAACCTGTTCAACATCGACATCTTCGGTAATCACCTGGTTTGCCTGGCGGAGCCTTTTTGTAAGCGTAATGATAAGGTTCCAGGCGGCTGCGTGAGAGGCTTGTATCAGTGACCAGAGAATCTCTTCATCCATAGCCAGAAAACGGCAGGGACCGTCCGCAACTGCGAAGGTAGTTGTCGGTTGACGATCAATGACAGAGATCTCTCCTACACTTTCGCCTACATCAAAGATGGCAATCGGCTCATTTTCAACGGAATCGAGGTGGACCCGGACTCTGCCGCTCAGGATCAGGTAGAGGGTATCGTTTATTTGTCCCTGTGATATGACTACCTCTCCGCCCTCCATACTTCGCACCATACAGGCATCCAGAAGACCGGCGATGGACTCCAGATTGACATTTTTGAAAAGATGAGTTCGTTCGAGTTCTTCAGGGGTGACGTCTTCCAGGAAAAACCTCATAATTCCAGTACCCCCAGTTTAATGATCGGACTGTTGTCACAATCTAAAGAATATCTTGCGAAAAGTCAAGGAATCTATACACTTTTATCTTACATCGTATCTGGCAATAAGCTCCTTCCAATAAGGATCTTTCATAAGCTTTTTGAGGCCATCATTCAGCTTCTTGAGAAGTCCCTTATCTTCCTTACGAACAGCATATCCAAAATCTTCCTGCGGCATTCCGAAGCTGCCAAGAATCCTGACAGGTTTTTTGTTCACGGCATCTTTTGCCAGCGTATCATCCATGGCTGCCGCAACAATGCGGCCTTTGATAAGATCATCCGCCATCTCGGGGTTGGAATCATACTCAACGAGCGTAAATTTTCTGCACCCTTTCTTAATCAGGTACTCATCGATCCATTTTGCCGCTGATGTTCCCCTCTGGACACCTATTTTGTTATCTGAGGACAACGCTTGTGTTACAGTTATTTTGGATGCTTCAGGTACCATCAGCACCTGGTGGATCTTCCAATAGGGAATGGTAAAATTGACCTGTTTTCTACGTTTATCCGTGATGCTCATTCCTGATGCTACCATATCGATTTTTTTTGAAGTAAGGCTTTGAATAATGCTATCC
>JBEKJA010000004.1:0-21688 GCA_050011475.1 Syntrophales bacterium | reverse complement strand
CCAGGTCATGAACATCATCGGTAACGTCGAGGGTAAGAAAGTCATCATACTGGATGATATGATTGACACGGCAGGCACAGTTGTACAGGCCTCATTGGCCCTTCAGAATGCAGGCGCCACGGATGTCACCGTATGCTGCACACATCCTGTCCTTTCAGGTCCCGCCATCGAACGCCTGGAAAACTCAAATATCAAAGAAGTTATTGTTACCGATACGATTCCGCTCCATCAACAGGCCCAGGCTTGTAAGCTCATCCGGGTTCTCCCCGTGGCCGGTTTGCTGAGTGAAGCAGTCCGCCGCATTTATTATGACGATTCCGTCAGCTCATTGTTTGTATAGGAGGAAGCATGGAAGCAAGTACTTTAAGCGCATGGATAAGAACAGAATCCGGCAAAGGGCCGGCGAGAAGAGCACGAGTTGAAGGGAAAGTTCCCGCCGTTTTTTATGGTCCGGGCTCAGAATCCCTGCCGCTTCTGGTTCAAAATAACGATCTCGTATCTATCATGAAAGGCAAAAAAGAGAACGTATTTATCAAACTTTTGATCGAGAGCAGCGGCAAGAAAATGGAGAAATTGTCCGTCATTAAAGAACTCCAACAGGACTCGCTTAGCAGGAAAATCCTTCATGCTGATTTTTATGAATTGGCCATGGACCAGAAAATGACGTTCGACATTCCAATTCATGTGATTGGCATACCGGCAGGTGTACAGAATGGAGGGGAACTCCATCAGTTGAAGCGTGAAATCAAGATTTCCTGCCTTCCCCGCCTGCTTCCGGAAAAAGTCGACCTGGATGTATCGGGTCTGGAGATAGGCGATGTCCTCCATGTAAAGGATGTGAAATTCGCAGAAAGCATCACGGTGGTCGACCTCAAGGAGACGGCCCTGGTAACCGTTGCGGCACCAAGGATCGAAGAGGAGGCGAAACCGGCTGAAGAGGAGGCCGCACCAACAGAGCCTGAAGTGATCAAGCAGAAAGCCGAAGAGAAAGAATCGTAATAGCTATTTGCCAGGGACGGGTGCGGATATGAAATCCGCAAATCCTTCGGACCCTGAGGATGGAGATCTCAGGTGAAGCTGATCGTAGGACTGGGAAACCCTGGGAACCTTTACCGCTTCTCAAGACATAATGCCGGATTTCTGGTTCTGGACTGGCTGTCTGAAGAATGGCACATTCCCATAAACCGTAAGCGGTTTAACGCCCTTTTCGGCAAAGGGAAAAACGGTAATGAGGAGATAATCCTCATCCAGCCGCAAACATTCATGAATCTCAGCGGCAAGTCCGTCAAATCGTTCTTTGAATATTACCGGATAGAGTTCCCTGAACAGGTCATAGCTGTTCATGATGATCTGGATCTCCCGTTCGGTACCATCCGCATGAAGTCCGGTGGCGGTCACGGAGGCCATAAGGGTTTGATCTCCATGATTGAGTATCTTGGCAGCCAGGATTTCCAGAGGGTGAGAGTTGGAATTGGACGCCCTCCATATAGCGGAATGGTCGAACAGTATGTCCTTTCGATCTTTACACCTGAGGAAATGACTGCCTTATCTGGGATCATCTCCACCGTGGGCCAGGCAATCGATGACATGATGGCATCGGGAATACAGGCAGCTATGAATAAGTATCACGGGCAAAACCATAAAGATGACTTATAAAAAAGTCCGAAAACAGATGTTTTCGGTAAGGCATGAATCTCTTTTGCAATGCCATAAACTTAATTTTAGGAGGAGAATAATGTATAAAAGTAAGCGTAGTCTTTGGTCATTTCTGACCGCTATGGTGGTTATGTTTTTATTCATGGCCCCCATGGCTTTCGCCGGCGAAGCCGACATAAAGCTGCCCGATCTTACGACCGTGAGCTTCATGGGTGGCGTGCTCGGCGGACTTACCATCCTGAACTGGGGGCTCGTAATCTGTGCCATCGGGCTTCTCTTCGGTATTATTCAATACGTTCAGACAAAGAACCAGCCTGCCCACAAGTCGATGCTGGATGTTTCCGCAACGATTTGGGAAACCTGCAAGACCTATCTTTTCCAGCAGGGAAAGTTCCTCTTGGCCTTGTGGATCCTGATCGCGATCTGTATGGTTTATTACTTCTATGGCCTGCAGAACATGCCGGTCAATAATATCCTGCTGATTCTCTTTGCATCCATCATGGGTATCCTCGGCTCCTACGGTGTGGCCTGGTTCGGCATTCGCATCAACACGGTAGCCAACTCCCGTGCCGCATTTGCGTCTCTGCGTGCGAAGCCGATTGAAATCGTGAAAACATGTCTCCGTTCCGGTATGAGTGTCGGTCTGCTTCTGGTCAGCGTGGAGCTTTTCTTCATGATCCTTATTCTGGCTTACGTTCCCAAGGAACTGGCCGGGCCCTGCTTCATCGGGTTTGCCATTGGCGAGTCCCTGGGCGCCAGCGCGCTGCGCATCTGCGGCGGTATCTTCACCAAGATTGCCGACATTGGCTCCGACCTGATGAAGATCGTCTTCCATCTTCCTGAGGACGACCCGAAGAATCCCGGCGTCATCGCCGACTGTACGGGTGACAACGCAGGCGACAGTGTCGGTCCCACCGCAGACGGTTTCGAAACCTATGGCGTCACGGGCGTGGCCCTGATTGCATTCCTCGCCCTGGCCCTCTTTGGCAACCAGGAAATGGGTGCCAAGCTGATTGTCTGGATCTTCGCCATGAGGATCCTCATGATCGTGACATCCCTCGTTTCCTATTTCATCAACAATACTTTAAGCAGTGCCCTTTATGGAAACAAGAAGAAGTTCGATTTCGAGCAGCCCCTGACCAACCTGGTCTGGCTGACTTCGGCCATCTCGATCGGCGTGACGTTTGTAGCCAGCTATTTCCTGCTGTCCGATCTGCAGCCGGCTGATAAATTCGGCGACCTCTGGTGGGCCCTGTCGATCATCATTTCCTGTGGAACCGCTGCAGGTGCCTTGATTCCTGAATTTACCAAGGTCTTTACGAGCACAAAATCCCGCCACACGGAGGAAGTTGTGAACGCTTCCCGTCAAGGGGGACCATCCTTGAATATCTTATCCGGGCTCGTGGCAGGCAACTTTTCCTCTTTCTGGGAAGGTCTCACCATCCTGGTGCTCATGTTTATCGCTTACATGGTCTCAAAGAACCCCGCTATTTTGAATGTCATGCCACCGGAATTCCTCTTTGCCGCTCCGGTGTTCGCATTCGGTCTGGTAGCATTCGGGTTCCTCGGCATGGGACCGGTGACGATCGCCGTGGATAGTTTCGGACCTGTCTCGGATAATGCCCAGTCCATCTATGAATTGTCCATGATCGAATCCATCCCCAATATAAAGAGTGAAATCAAGAAGGACTTCGGTTTCGAACCTGATTTTGAAAGCTCCAAGCCTTATCTCGAGGAAGGTGACGGTGCGGGCAACACCTTCAAGGCAACGGCAAAACCGGTTCTGATTGGAACAGCCGTCGTTGGTGCCACGACCATGGTCTTTGGGATCATCATCTTACTGGAGCGCCTTTTTGGCAATGTCGTTGCCAAGCTGAGCCTGGTTCAGCCGGAAATTATCCTGGGCCTGCTCATGGGTGGGTGCGTTATTTACTGGTTCACCGGCGCTTCGATCCAGGCTGTCGTGACCGGGTCTTACCGGGCCGTCGTGTACATCAAGGAAAACATCAACCTTGACAAGAAGTCAGCGTCCATCGAAGACAGCAAGGAAGTCGTGAAGATCTGTACGCAGTATGCCCAAAAAGGAATGATCAACATCTTTGTGGTCATCTTCTTCATGGCTCTTGGGATGTCGTTCTTCAACCCATACTTCTTTATCGGCTACCTGATAGCCATTGCCTTCTTCGGTCTGTTCCAGGCAATCTTTATGGCCAATGCGGGCGGCTGCTGGGACAACGCCAAGAAAATCGTCGAGGTTGATCTCCGTGAGAAGAACACTCCTCTTCACGAGGCAACCGTTGTCGGTGATACCGTTGGTGATCCCTTCAAGGATACTTCTTCCGTATCCATGAACCCGATTATCAAGTTCACAACCCTTTTCGGTCTGCTCGCAACCGAAATTGCCGTAACAATGACCAACACCGGCTTGAAAACAGGGTTGGCCTGTATATTCACATTGGTCGCCCTGTTCTTTGTGTATCGTTCATTCTACGGTATGCGGATTACCGGGATAAAGTAGAGCAAGTTATTTGAAACACGAACTAAAAAGCGCCTCCGTTTCGGGGGCGCTTTTTTTATTGCCAGAATTTCGATGTTCCCGTAAAGATACTAAAACAAATGCTGGAGAATTCAGTTCATGAAAAAAATCAGTGACCAGGTGAAGGTGGGCCATATATTTATCTCGGACGGAGCCTGGGGAACAAGGCTTCAGTCTCTGGGTGCAAAGCCCGGGGAATGCCTGGAGCACTGGAATATTTCTCATCCGGATGAGGTTCTTTCCATAGCCGGGGATTACGTCGCTTCCGGTTCCGATATGATAGAGACTAACAGCTTCGGCGGCAGCCGGATCAAACTGGATCTTTACGGCCTCGCCAATCAGACGGAACAAATCAATGAGGCGGCGGCGGCAATTTCACGAAAAGCGGCAGGGGCAGACTGCCATGTTCTTGGCTCCATGGGGCCGACAGGCAAAATTCTCCTTTTAGGGGACATAAATGAAGAAACCCTCTATAGTGCTTTTAGTCAACAAGCCGTTGCCCTGAAGAAAGGCGGCGCCGATGCCTGCTGCATTGAGACTTTCATGGCCCTGGATGAAGCGCTGTGCGCTGTGAGGGCGGTACGGGAGAATACGGACCTCGAAATCATCTGTACGTTCACCTTTGAGAAGACAAAAAAAGGAGAATACCGAACCGCCATGGGAGTCCGAACAGCTCAAATGGTTCACGCCCTCATCGACGCGGGTGCAGATATTATCGGCACAAACTGCGGAAACGGTATGGCGCAGATGGTGGAAATTGTCCGGGAGATACGTACCGTTGATTCCAAGATTCCCATTCTCGTCCATGCAAATGCCGGATTGCCGACCATTCAGGACGGGGAAATGATCTACCCGGAAACACCGGAGGCCATGGCTTCCTATCTTCCTGCCCTGATAGAAGCAGGGGCAGGCATCATAGGGGGATGCTGTGGTACGACACCAGCCCATATATCGGCCCTGGTAGCAGCACGCCAACGATTGCAGGGGTCATTGCGAGGCGGCACGTAGCCGTCGTGGCGATCTTATAAATGCCTTTTCAGTTCGTAAGATTGCCACGCTTCGCTCGCAATGACATCAACACGGAATAGCATTAAGGAGAAGTCCTCCATGGGTTTCCGTTGCGGTATCATCGGCCTTCCCAATGTCGGCAAATCCACCATATTCAATGCACTGACAGCAGCTGGTGCGGCTGTGGCCAATTATCCGTTCTGCACAATTGATCCAAATGTTGGAATCGTCGCTGTCCCGGACAAACGCCTTGAGAAAATTGCCGGGATCATCCACCCCCCTAAAATAACGCACACTACGATGGAATTCCTGGATATCGCTGGCCTCGTCAGGGGGGCAAGCCGGGGGGAAGGCCTGGGGAATAAGTTTCTGGGGAACATCCGTGAAGTTGACGCCGTTGTACACATAGTCAGGTGCTTCGAAAATCCTGATGTCGCGCATATAGAGGGAGCGATTGATCCTATCCGTGACATCGAAGTGGTCAACATGGAACTCATTCTGGCCGACCTCGAGACCGTGGAGCACCGAATCGAAAAGATGGAGCGACAGTCGAAAGTCGGAGATAAATCGGCCGGAAAGGAGTTGGATCTATGCCTTCTCATCCGTGATGCCCTCGGCCGTGGGATTCCTGTGAGAAAACTACACTTTGATGAAGAGTTCCATTCTATTGTCCATTCATTATTTCTCCTGACCTCGAAAAAAGTACTTTATGTCGCCAATATCGGGGAAGCAGCTTTGAAAAAAAACAGCCCGCTGATTGATGCACTAAAAAGTTATGTGGAAAATGAGGGGTCAGGGGTGGTCGTCATTTGCGGTAATCTTGAAGCAGAGATAGCCGAATTGCCTGCGGAAGAGCAGGAGGCATATCTCACGGATCTTGGCATTGAAGAATCCGGTCTCGAAAAGCTTATTCGAGAAGGATACAAACTCCTCGGTCTCATTACATTCTATACAACCGTAGGTCCTGAGTTGAGAGCCTGGACCATTCCCAATGGAACGCGAGCTCCGGTTGCCGCAGGAAAAATTCATAGTGACATGGAGCGCGGTTTCATCCGTGCCGAGATCATTCATTACAATGACTTTATACGGGAGGCAAGCTGGCAGAGCGCCAGGGAAAAAGGCCTCATCCGATCTGAAGGCAAAGATTACGTAATGAAGGATGGGGACATAACCCTATTCCGCTTCAACGTCTGATAACGATGTCATTCTTTTGTCATTGCGAGTGAAGCGCGGCAATCTTATAAATACAAAAAAAGTGGATGGCGGGCAAACCATCCACCTTTATATATACTGAATAGGACACGACTTATTCCCCTAAGGTTCGAAGGGGGGGATCGGTGGATGGAAAGGAGGGAACTGAAACCATCCACCGATTTAAAAAAACTTTTCAAGCATCAGAAAACTACTCAGGAAGGAAAAAAGAAATACTCTTATCTGTTGTTTCTCCTTTCTTGGTCTGGTCGGTTTTTTCTTCCGTTGACGCCTTACTCCGATCCGCTTCTGACACAAAGAAGTTGAAGTCGTTTGATGTTTGTTTACTGTTCGCTACCGTTTCCTTTTGCTGCCCATCCTGCAATTCGGGCTGCAGGTCGGGTTTTTGTGCCTCCTGCTTCATGGAACCTTCTCTTATGAAAGATCGATTATCGCGCAAGACCCCTGAGTGCAACCTTTCTAAAAATTCATTCGCCGTAATTTTATTTTAAAGGTTTTCAGCGCTCTCCAGAGGCCTTTGCTAAGAAAGTACGCAAGTATAATGCCAGAATGATCATAAAATCTAAATTCTTGAAAACTATTTCACACTTTCTATTTTTATAAAGTAAAAACGGCTATTTATTATTTTTTATCAAGAGGAAAAGATTAATGGGTGGAAGGAATCATCATTAAAATCGAGCTGGTTGAGCGTTCAAAATGTGCAAAATTTGCACATTTCTTTTTAGTTAAAAATGAAATGAGTAAACTATGATAGGGAATACAAAGTCGTGCGATATTCGCACGGTTTTTTTACTATGCTTCAGATGAGCTGAATCGGCTGAGAAATGTGCTTTCTTCTACAATTGGGAACCGTTTATTCACAAGACCGGTTATTTTTGTTTTTATCTTTTCAAAATTATCACGGTTTACAAGATAAATCGTATATCTATCATTTAGAAATCCCCTGTCGGCCTCAATGTCTTCACTTTCGATAATGACACTATAAATATTCAATCCCCGCTCAAGAATGACTTTTCTTGACCTAATTATAAGATACGCGATTAACACTTGCTTCCTGAAGCGAATTATCTTGAATATTAAAGTTTTCAGTACACACTCGGTTTACACCTGTAACCTGGACTCTATTAGCAGACATCTCGAATTGGGCATCTTCACATAGTTACATCGTAGGTGATCGAGTCGTGCCTACAGTAATAAATGGTCATTACTATATATGTGTCATTGCAGGCGTAAGTGGTATAACAGAACCCTCATGGCCGACAAGTAGCGGTGCAACTATGACAGATGGAACTGTCTCGTGGCAAGAGAATACGGCTATTATTGATGGAACTTTGACAACTCAAAATTTTAATCAGAATACTGCTGAGATAGGTATACATAATTGTTATGACACTACTGCATCAAATGATCAATTTTTTGATGATTTTGGCTTAAGTTTGATTTTAAACAACACCAATGTCAACAACGGTGATATTTTATATATTAGAATATAGACCGTACCAAGATATCACCTTGGACCTTGATTTCATTTATTTAAAGGAACCCGTGATCTTTTTCCTCTCCCGGATCAGCTTATAGCGTGAAATGCCAAGCAGCCGGGCGGTCTTGGTCATATTTCCTCCGCTGATCCGTATAGCTTCATCAAGAATTTTCTCCTTGATCCTGTGCATCATCCTATCCAGAAACTGGCTGTAATCCAACCCTTCGAGAGGCACCATTGGTACCAACTGTTCGATATCGACCTGCTGTGCCATTCCTTTTTGGTTCGCCTTTATCTTGATTTCCGCGGGCAAGTGATCGGGTGTAATGATCGTCCCTACATCGGAGAGAATCATTACCCTTTCTATAATGTTTCTTAATTCCCGGACATTTCCCGGCCAGGAATATCCTTTGAGTATCGTTTCAGCTTTATTATCAAAGCCTTTGACTTTCTTTTTGAATTTTTTATTGAATTCTTCAACGTAGTATCTGATCAGGAGAATAATGTCTTCCGGCCGCTCCCGAAGGGGTGGGATGACAATAGGAACCACGCTGATCCTGTAGTAAAGGTCTTCACGGAATGATCCCTCACTGACCATCCGGGACAAATCCTTGTTGGTAGAAAAAATGAAGCGCACATCGACCGGAATATTCTCCATTCCCCCAAGTCGTCGGATATATCCGTCTTCGAGCATCCTGAGAAATTTTGCCTGGAGTTGGGTGGCCATGTCGCCGATTTCATCCAGGAGCATCGTTCCGCCGTTTGCATATTCGATCAGGCCGATTTTCCTTTTTCTTGCATCTGTAAAAGCTCCGGCCTCGTAACCGAAAAGTTCACTTTCCAGGAGTGTCCCGGGTATTGCCGCGCAGTTGACATCCACGAAAGGTTTGGCAATTCGATTGCTCTGCCGGTGAATGGCCCTGGCGAACAGCTCCTTTCCCGTCCCGCTTTCCCCCTGAATCAAAATATTCGTGTTGTGCCCCGCCACATCTTTGATGACTTGGAACAGGCCGGTCATTTTATTGGATGTGCCGATTATATCCTGAAAGCCGAGCAAGGCATTTTCCTGCTCCTTCAATTTTTCCACTTCCGATTTCAAACTCTCCGCTTCACGAGAAAGCAGGGAGTGCATGATGGCATTGTCATAAGATATGGCGGCGTTCTTTACCAGGATATCAAGTACATTCAATTGATCCTGCGTATAGGTTCCTGTTTTCTTCGCAAGATAAAGCGCCCCCTTGAACTTATTCTTAATGTGGAGAGGAATTGCCACTTCCGATGGAAAACCTGCAAATGCCGGTTTCGTATCATCCAGTGGCGTGTTCTCATATTTAATGATCACCTCATTGAAATCAATGGCTTTCCTGATAATGCTCGGACCTATTTTTTCATCGCATGCCTGCTTCCCATCTATAAGAACACTCTCGCCATCATTGACCAGGCAACGGTCTTTTTCTATATCCCAGAAATAGACAAGAGCTTTATCCGCATTGGCAATTTTTATAGCGCTTTCAAACAGGATATCCCTGATGCGGTCATCCAGAATATAACGCATGTGGAGATCCGAGACGGCCTCTTGAAGAATCAGAAGCTGACGGATTATTTCAGCATCCGCTTCAAAGAGTCTGGCATTATAGATCATCATGCCGATAAAACGGGCAAAAGTAAGAAAAAGGTTCTTCTCCTCGGGAAAGATTTTTTTTTGCTCTTCCGACCAAGCTGCAATGATACCAATGACTTCGTCTTCAATTTTCAAGGGGGCACAAATGACGGTTCCATGCTGATAGATTTTAGTCAGCATACGGTCCGTCTCGGTGATCATTGGATCTGTTGAAGCATCCTCTATCGTGATCAAGCGGCCGGATTTTGCGACATTCACAGAAAAACAGTCATGTGCGTGGATATTCAGAGCCACGGCAAAAGCCGTCTGCTCGTCTTCCGGGCTGTAATTTTTTACCGCCTTGGCCTCCAGAT
Organism: Syntrophales bacterium; assembly: GCA_050011475.1. Lineage (GTDB taxonomy): Bacteria > Desulfobacterota > Syntrophia > Syntrophales > JBEKJA01 > JBEKJA01. The sequence continues at coordinate 11,822 of JBEKJA010000004.1, read as the reverse complement.
ATTGCCTGGTTTCATCAAAAAGCCGGATGATTCCCTGGTCAAACCCGGTCGTGTCTACCACTTCATCGAGTATTTTTGTCAATACACCAGGCAGGTTGGATGGTGTGAAATGAAACGTACTGATGCGAAAGATGCTTTCAAGCAACTTGTCCTTATCCAGTAAGGGGGTCTTCATCGCTGCCTCTATGATTGCTTCAGAATAATGCTCAGGGCGGTTTTCAGCTTGATCGTATCTTCATCCGATTTGCGCAGCCTGGCACTTACGATTCTTGCAAGGTTCATGACCACATGATAGCCGAACATGTAGTCCTTCTGTGCGAAGTCGAGGAAGTTATCTTTTCGAATCGCAAAGAATTCACAATCCGTATGCGCACGGATGGTAGCCGTTCTTTTCTGGTTTTCGAGAAGGACGATTTCTCCAAACACAGCATGCTGCGTCGTATCCAGGCGGGTAAAGACTTTGCTTTTTTCGGATCCCGTTTCTTCATTTTCGACCTCGGCCAGAATGAGCCTCTTGACGACCTCTACCGTTCCATCGAGGATGATATACATGGTATCTCCTGTCTCACCCTCATGCATGATGACTTCATCCGCAGAAAACCGGACCCGCGATGCGATACCAATCATCTCTTCAATCTGCTGCTGTTCAATACCCTTGAAGATTTCAGTTTCCCTCAGTTGGGATCTGATTTTTTCTATTGCGATTACCTCGCACTAATAGATCCTGAATCAAGTTCAGGATGACAAAGGTTCTAGTCTGCCTTGTCGAAAATGGAAAATTGCATGGAAAAGACGGCTCTCCCCTGGGTTGCAGACCGAAGATCGGTTGAGTAGCCGAATACCGCTTTTAGGGGAACTTTTGCTGTAATCTCACTGATAGACCCTTTTGGAGTGATGGACTGGACCTCACCGCGACGGGCATTGATATCTCCGATCACCTCCCCCATGAAATCTGTTGGAGTAGTCACGGTAACCATCATGATGGGTTCGAGAAGGATAGGTTCCGCCTGCAGGCAGCCGTCCCGAAATGCAGTTGAAGCGGCTATTCGATATCCCTGCATGGTGGCGTCTCCTTCACGGAATGAGCCTCCAATCAACGATATTCGGACATCAACCACGGGATAGCCCCCAAGGACGCCGCTAAGTGTCGCTTCCTGCACACTCTCGATAATAGTTGGATGGAATTCTTCCGGGATATCCTCTGCATTCAGCCGGTTGACCACTTCGATACCGCTTCCCCTCTGTTTTGGCTCCAGGAGCAGGCAAACATGGCCAAAGTGCTTCTTTTCCCCCAGTTCCCTTTCAAACCTTCCCTCGCTTTCGACAGATTTTTGTATTGTTTCGCGATAAACCACCCTGGGTTTTCCGATATTGACATGGGCGTTGAACTCGCGGGTCAGGCGGTCGATAAGAATTTCCAGGTGAAGCTCGCCCATACCGGAAATGATCGTCTGGGACGTCTCGTCTTCATACTTGACTCGAAGCGTGGGGTCTTCCTCGATAAGCTTCGTCAGTGCTACATTCAGCTTTTCCTGGTCTGCAGGAGTCTTTGCTTCAATGGCCTGACTGATAACGGGTTCATAAAAATCGATGCGTTCCAAAAGAATCGGGTGGGCTTCGTCGCACAGGGTATCCCCTGTCGTGGTATCTTTAAGACCAACGGCGGCAATGATGTCCCCCGCTCCCGCCTCTTCTAGCCGCTCCCGCTTATTGGCGTGCATTTTTAGAAGGCGGGCCACTTTTTCTTTGTGTCCCTTTGCAGCATTGTACACATCTTCTCCCACATGGATCCGGCCTGAGTAAATTCGCAGGTACGTCAGTTTCCGGCCCTCATCCTGCATAACTTTGAATGCCAGGGCTGCCAATGGCTCTTTGTTGCTGCTACTTCTCGACTCATGCTCTTTTGTGAGAGGATTGATCCCTTTCACCGGGGGAATGTCTTCAGGGGAAGGAAGGTATTGAACAACAGCGTCCAGTACAGGCTGAATACCTTTATTTTTAAGAGCTGTGCCGCACATCACCGGAACAATTTGCAGGGTAAGAGTCGCTCTCCGAATCGCACTGTGGATTAATGTTTCGGCAAGCGGAGCCCCGTCCAGGTAACACTCTGCAATGTCATCATCAAACTCGGCCAGCGTCTCAATCATTTTTTCCCTGTACATTTCTGCATCGGCAAGAACAGCGGAAGGAACGTCTGAATAATGATACGAAATCCCGAGCGTTTCATCTTCCCAGGTGATATATTGCATCCGTATCAGATCCACCACTCCCCGGAAGGAATCCTCGGATCCGAAAGGAATCTGAATGGCCAACGGGATGGAGTTGAAGCGTTCACCCATCATCCTGATCGCCCCGAAATAATCTGCGCCGACACGATCCATCTTATTGATGAAGGCAACCTTCGGAACACCATATTTATCGGCCTGATGCCAAACGGTTTCTGACTGCGGCTCTACCCCACCGACGGCGCAGAAAACCACAACGGCACCATCCAGCACCCGCAGCGAACGCTCCACCTCCATGGTGAAATCAACATGGCCTGGCGTATCGATAATATGAATCTCATGGTTCTCCCAATTACAGGTCGTAACCGCCGACGTAATGGTTATACCCCGCTCCTGCTCCTGGGGCATCCAGTCCATAACTGCCTCGCCATGATGTACCTCGCCTATCTTGTATGATTTCCCGGTATAATAAAGGATTCTTTCTGTTACCGTCGTCTTGCCTGCATCGATATGAGCGATGATTCCGATATTGCGAACTTTGGATAACTTTGATTTTGATGCCATAAATTATAAATAATCATCCCGCACTCTGGCTGGATGGTACGATCATCTCCTTATTGAATGTAAATGGTTCACTGATATCCAAATGACCCTTCAGTGTATCTCTTTCTTTCCCGTCGATCAGAATTTTGACTCCCTTGATTCCGGGAATATTAGCCATCAGCGTATCGGTTAACGAGTATATCGTTGTCATTTCACTCGTACTGCCTCCGGGATGATGAGTCACCAGGTCCTTGCCGAAACTGACCTTTGCCAACCCATCTTTCCCGATGCTGACACCTTGAAGGGTTGCTTTCTGTGGAAATGTGGATACATGGCCTGCCCTGGATCCGTCAATGAGTGCTTTGACCAGAACATCCGCCTGATCTTTCACTTCCTTTTCTTTGGGAAGCAGCCTCTTTTCCGGGATAAGAAATCGTTCATTTGCATCAGCAAAATAAAGAATATAAGCAGTTTTCTCTCTTCTTGCCAAAACGCCTTTTCCCGCAGTCGTCGGGAAGATAATATCAAAAATCGTTATGAAAAAAAAGATGAGAAACACAACTGATCCAAAGACTATAAGGGTGAGAAAAAGTGTTTTCCTCCCTCTTTTCATTTTCCTGGATTTCGATACCGCCATTCGCTGTTGTTTCTTCGATGCCATCGCCAATGAGACCTTATTTTGCCTTCTTTTCGATAATGACTGGCGTCCTGCTGGTTTCCTCAACAGGTACTCCCAGATTTTTCAGACTTTCTCTCGCCTTTGCCGCCATCTCGGAGTCCGGCGCCAGCCTGATGACATTCCTGAATGCTTTTACTGCCTGTTTTTCATCCTTTTTTTCAAGATAGCACCGGCCGAGTCCATAATATGGTTCAACGAGATCCGGGGAACCGGACACCAGCTTTTGAAACCGTTCGATGGCCTGATCCGTCTCATCCAGAGCAACGTAGGTCCAGGCCATGTTGATCTGGATCACAGGTATGAGAACAGAAGTCGGTTCACGGTTTTCAGCCTCCTGTAATTTTAAAACGGCCATACGATACATACCTTTTTGATAATAGGCCATACCCAAATTATAGAGTACTGCCGCCGGTGTTTCATAAAGTACATTTGAGAGGGCTTTATCAAATGCGGAAATGGCCTCGTCATATTTCTTCTGCCCCATGTAGATTGTACCCTGAAGATTGTATGCCTCGGAATAATCCTTCTTGAGTTTAATGGCTTTTTCGACCTCAGGCATGGCCTTATCATCTTGATTCACGGAGTGATAAGCCAGTGACAGGAAGTAATGCACTTTGGGCTCATTCGGCGTAATTTTCTCAGCCTTCATGAGTTCAACGATTGCCATGTTATACTTGCTTGCTTCCATATAAGCCGTACCAATATCCATATGTGTTTTCGCCTTGATGAGATTCTCCTTGCTGGCGCCGCAGGCGGCAATGAAAAATAAAAGTATGAACAGGAGGAGCGACGCATACCCAGCCTTCTTCTCAGCAACCTTCATTCCTATAATCCTCCTTTAAGGATTCTGACCGTTTATCCACCAATCACCCTTTTCTTTGAACCACCAATTGGTCGAATCGGTTAGTAAGATGATTTGCGCCATACGCTTCGCGACATCCGTACATAATCTTTTAACTGCAAAAGAGATCCATTCACCGCTATATTTGTTTCCTAGGTCGCCTTGCTCCTTGAGCTGTAAAATCAATGAAAGCTGATCCGCATCATGGGCGAGCATGGATTCTTTCGTTTTCTTTTCATTAAATTCCTTGAGGATATCATGGATGTCTCCTCCGAATGACAGAGATTCCGTCAGTTCCCGAATAGCCTTTCCTTCATCAACTGTTACGTATTTCTTGTTTACATAGTTCATATCCCCGATCCGGGCCTCCGGGAGATCATGGAACAGGCACATCTTAATGATTTTCAGCTCATTTACACCCTTTTCAAGGCGGCTCATGGCATATCCTACAAAGATGGTTCTCAGGATATGCTCAGCGACGGACTCGTCACCTGAACCAAAGAACTGATATCCCGAGCGGGGAGTTTTTTGGAGCATACCGACTTCAAATAGAAAATTTACAATGTCCTGCATGTTATCCCTTCTTCAGCACATTGATCCTGTTATGCATCATATCGGAAACTTTTCGGATATGGAGCTGCAGGGATGCAACCCCTTCGGGTTTCAAGGCCAGAAGCTTATCCAGTTGAGCCTTCCAATATTCAAGCTGTTCAATTTCATGCTCCATGAGCTTCTTCTCAAATTTTTCCTGAAATGTTTTCATGAATGCTGCCTGGTTATCCAGCGTTGCCATTGAGGATCCCCCCTTTTGGTCTCTCACAGCGTATCTGCAACAAATAACACCGGTATCTAATCTGAAAAGTTTTGACATAAATCTCACTGAATTGTCAAGGGATCATATCAGGCGGCTCGTTCTCCATGCAATCATCTATTGAAAAGTCTTGTTTTATGTATTAGACGTGGCAGCCTTGAAAATAGGCAGTAAGCATTTTTTTTGAGTATCAGCATTATTGATTGACAAGTCAATCAATATCTGATAAACGAACTTTCGCTTTAAGGAGGTTTCTGCATGTCTTTGAATTTCAATTTCTCTGACGAACAAAAAATGCTGGAGGATAGTATCTGGCGCTGGGCTTCCACATGGCTCGAACCCCAGATGGAACACTTGTACGAAAAAGACGAAATGCCGCCGGACCTGTTCAGGCAGTTGGGAGAGCTGGGCATCAATGGCATCGCTTATGAAGAAAAATATGGAGGAGCGGGCCTCGGCTATGTGGAAACGCTTCTTGCTTATGAAACCGTCGCACGAGTGAGCAACGCCCTTGCGATGACCATGGGTGCCAGCCAAACGCTCTGTTACGACAATTTCCGCCGGAATGCCACAGAAGAACAAAAGATGGCTTACCTGCCCAAAGCCTGTAGTGGTGAACATATTGGGTGCCTCGGCATTACGGAACCCAATGCGGGCTCTGATGCCATGAACATGGCAACGCGGGCAGTCAGGAAAGGGGACCGCTACATCATCAACGGCAGCAAAACCTTCATCACCAATGCCCAGGTGGCCGACTTCATGCTGTTCTATGCAAAGACGGATCCTATGGCTGGACCACATGGGATCTCCACTTTTTATGTCCTGCCAAAGACAACGAAAGGATTCACCTGTGAGAAAATAAAAAAATGGGGTATGAGAACGTCACCCACAGGACTTGTCACTTTCGATGATATGGAGCTGCCGGAGGAAAATCTTGTCGGTACTTACAATCGCGGTGTCGCGGTACTGACCAGTGGATTGTGCACCGAGCGGATTTGCCTGAGTGGATGCAGTCTTGGGTCTCAGCGTTCCTGCCTGGAGCTGAGCATTAAGTATGCCAAGGAAAGGGTCCAGTTTGGCCAACCCATTGCGTCTTTCCAGATGATCCAATCCATGCTTGCCGATATGTACACCGGCTATATGGCTTCACGGTGGATGGCATACAGTGCTGCGGCCTATTGTGATACTCTCGAAAATAAGATGGGCGGCAAGGGAACCGATCTCGATCGAATGGCCGCCGCATCCCTACTTTTTTGCGGCGAGATGGGTACAAAGATTGCCAGTGACGCGATACAGATTCATGGAGGTTATGGCTATTGTCAGGAGTATGCGGTATCCCGCCATTACCTGGACCAGAAACTCTGGAATATCGGCGCGGGCACTTCGGAAATTCGCCGCATGATCATAGCGAGGGAGCTTCTGCGGGACGAATTCAAAAGCGGCAGATAGAGGGATAACATGTCCAGAAGACCGAAATGGTGGCTTGTCTTTCTAGCCTGGATATGGCCGATCACATGGCTGAGTGCAAAAGCAACGAAACTGCCTGTGATCGGACCGGTATTTGCGGCATCCGTTCTTCCATTGTTCTCCAAAAGAAACCTGAATATCTCCTATATTCCGATCAATGAGCCGATCGATGGTCCCGCTAGTACTCCACTGCCGGTGATGATCGTTGAGGACTTGATCCGCCGTTCTCCCCACAGGGTAATCATTGACCGATGCACTTGCAGAGACGCGAAACAGTGCTCAAACCATCCTGTTACCCTGGGATGTACGCTCATCGGAGAAGGTGCAAAAGAGATCGATCCGCGCATTGCACGCCATGTGAGTGTGGAGGAGGCTATTGAACATCTTCATGATGCCTTGAAATCTGGTTTGATGCCCATGACAGGAAGAGTCAAGCTCGACAATCTCATCTGGGGGGTACGTGACCGCGGCAAGTTACTGACCATTTGTTACTGCTGCCGCTGCTGCTGCACGATTCTTCAGTCAGGAAAGTATCTTCCTGACCGGGCAACAGCTTCTATTGTTCCCCTTGAAGGAGTTGATATCATATACAACTCCGAGAAGTGCAAGGCCTGCGGGACTTGCGAAAAAGAATGCTTCGTGGGCGCTATTCGCCTGGACGGTAAGACGATTGTCAGAAATGTGACTCTATGCAAACACTGCGGCCGTTGTGTAGCTGTTTGCCCTCATGGCGCCATTCAAGTCTCCCTGAAGAATCCACAGGCTACGCTGGATAGCCTTATGAAGCGTATAGGCAGCATTGTCGACTACCAATGAGGTAATATGAACATTCTTCGATATGGTCTCAACAAACCGTTCGTAAGGTTGTCTGTCACCCTGTCTTGGCCGCTGATGAAGACTGCCAAGATTCTCAGCAATTATCCCGTATTGAAATGGATCATCAATCCGTTTTAAAGCATACTCTTGTCTTTTCATAGAAAATCACTTGAAATAATAAGCCATATAATTTAATATATTTATCAATGAATATTGCTCAAACCATATTCATGGGGAATAATTCAAAATCATAAAATATGTTAGCAATAGGTTAGCAAAAATATTTCATCTAATATAATTGCCCTTCCCTATTGCGGTTGATGGAAAGTGATTATGAAACGTTCAAAGACCAAATTTACAGGCGTTTTCGAAAGAACATCTGAAATAAGGAAATATATCAACAAGCCTGATGTCTGTTATGACATCTGCTATAGAATAGGAGATCAATTAAAATGGGAAAAGATCGGCTGGGCAAGTGAAGGATATTCAAGCAAGCTTGCCTCCCAAGTCCGTTCAGATAGAATTCGTGCGCTCAGACATGGGAAAGAGCTGCCCATAAAAAAGAAAGCCCCATTATTCAGTGAAGCGGCTCAAAAATATTTAGATTGGGCTAAATCAAATAAAACACGAAGCGGCGTTGATGACATCAGCCGCTATAAAAACTATCTATCTGAACCATTTGATAATAAAAGGTTGAATGAAATCAATCCTCTTGATCTGGAAACTTTAAAGAATAAGCTTGTTAAAAATAATTATTCATCATCAACAGTCAGGCATGCACTGGCTTTATTAAGGCAGATATACAACAAGGCAGTCATATGGAAAATCTATGACGGTGATAACCCAATCAAAGGTGTAAAAATGCCTACCCTCCAAAATCAAAGGCAGAGATTCTTGTCTCATGATGAAGCCAATGTGCTTCTTGCTGATCTTGAAACAAGATCAAAGCAGCTTCACGATATGGCTCTTCTCAGCTTGCATACTGGAATGAGAGCCGGGGAAATATTCAATCTCAAAGGGCAGGATATTGATATCCAAAATGGAATTATTAATATTTCAAACCCAAAGAATAAGGAAACTAGAAAAGCTTATATGACAAAGACCGTAAAGATCATGCTGAAATCCAACAAGCCCGGTGCCCCAAATGAATACGTATTCAAGGACAAAAAGCATGGTGGAAAGATTGAGGTATTGTCCCTATCATTCTTGCGAGCCGTAAATTTCTTGAAGCTGAATGAAGGAATTACTGACCCTAGACAGAAGATCACATTTCACAGCTTGCGCCACTCCTTTGCGTCATGGCTTGCTTTACAGGGTGAACCGATCCAACTTATTGCAGAGCTACTAGGGCACAAGTCTTTGGCAATGACGATGCGCTATTCACATTTGCTACCTGATCAAAAGCGGCGGGCTGTTCTGAATCTGGAATCTGCCCATACCATGAGGTTAAAGCGAAAGAAAAATCATTCGTCTTGAACATTGCTTGATTGAAAAGAATTTGGGAGGAAGGCCTATGCCCCGCAGAAAGAATGAAGACGATATTTATAAAATCTGGTGGAAATACTTAGAAAAAGGAAAAAATTATAAAAAGTTCTGCGAACTTACCAAGAGCATTGTTCAGAATGGGCATCCAAAGAGATATCGTGCAAAATCTGAAGAAAATGCCGTATTATCAAATATTCATATTTGGAAAATATATGAATATTGGGGTGACGTTCACAATCAGAAGTTTGAAGACTGGTGGAAAAATCGGCCAAATCCACCCAAATTGAAGACCATTATCAGCTTGAAAGATGCAATTGCTGAGAGACATTGGTATTACGTGTTCAGAACTACACTCTATAGACGAAAATATGGGAGGTTACCTACCGTAGAAGAATTTGCTAATTTTGGAGATTCAGAATTCCTTTATCTAAGAGTAAGTGTGAGCGACAACATTAGTGCAAGAAAATTAGCTCCTCAGATTTCAAAATTAATCAAATTACATTGCCGGGAATACAATGTAAAAAATGACACTCAGAATAAAAATAGATATTATAGACCTATAGGTAGAGTCCGTTTGAATAAACTTGAAAGATACCTGGAGGTTTATGATTTAAAGAGTCAAGGTATGAAAACTATTGATATTGCAAAGCAGAGAGCCTTAACTAGTAACAGTGAACTCCATATTGTTAAGGAGGTATGTCAAAATGATCACAGGTTGGCAAAAAAGATTATAAAGAATGTCGAGGAAGGTATTTTCCCCGGACCTTATTATGTAAGGAAGGGCAAAAAGGGTAAATAAGAAGACCCTCCTTATTTATCAAGGAATTCCATAGCTCTCCGCCAGGGTCATAATCTCACGGACACATTCTTCGGACGGCCCATAGGACCACATGACGGTGGGTTTCACCCTTCTATTTTGCATATGCTCAAAAATACCTTTATAAAACTCAGGTTTAGGCGCAGGATATACATTGAATTGTGGAGGTTAGGACTTGACTTTACTAAGATGTCAAGTCAAGATCAAAAACAAGAAGATATAGGATACAAGTATGGATGAAACATTTACAAAAAAAGTGCGGGCGGCTGCGGTAGCTGGATGGTGGACCTTGTTGATCGCATACTGTATCCTGTTGATTCAATGGTTTGCTTATTTGCTGATCATGGCCAAGCAGCCGGCAGGAATACTTTGCATCTGGGGTGAAGGTGTTACATGGCCGGAAATTCGTACTATCTGGCTATGGGCAATGGTGGCATTCAAGCTTCTCGTTGGAATGATGCTATTTGTCGTCATCTGGCTGACACTTTTGGCAAGGCAGCTGGCAAAAAAATAGATGTCATTGCCGTAGTGCATAATGATCTGTAGTCCTCTCCAAACCCCCTGATTCTGTGGTGGAAGTCAGGGGGCTTCCTTTTTTGTAAAATCCAGGATGGCTGTCAATGCGCTGGACATATTAGGGATCATCAAGTAATAAGCCAATTATTATAATAAGAAGGGAATAATGTGATGGATGATCATGCCCCCTGCGTATTCTGTGATATCGTTGCGGGAAAGGCTCAATCATACAAAGTATATGAGGACGAATTAAGTCTGTGTATCCTTGATATCCATCCATACACCAAGGGGCATTGCCTCGTCCTATCAAAGCGCCATGTTCCATGGTGGCATGAACTGACAGACGATGAAAATGAGAGCCTGTTCAAAATAGCCAAAATCGTAGCCAACCAAATGATGGACAAATTAAAACCGGATTTCGTTTTCCTTTACGCACGTGGCAGACGAATCCCTCACACACATCTTTTTTTAATACCGACTTATAGTGGTGATGTTCTTGATCGCTTTTTTAACGCTCTTGAAAACTTCCAGGAATCCCCAGAGATGCTTGCAAAACTTAAACAGCCTGGAGCCATGAGCGAAGCCCTTGAATTACTCAAAGTCAAATAAAAAGTCTTTATCTGTATCAAGGAAGGTCTGTTGAACAATCTTTACAGATAAAGCTTCTTTGGTCTTGATCTTTACTCCGTAAGAACATTTCACCGAGTTGTTGAGATAGATTCAACGTAGGGATGGGATCTTTCTTGTCGAATACACTATGACATCTTTCACAGACCTTCATTTGTAGGACCTCTCGAAAGGATGTCCCTATGAGCTACATTTATTTTACTTAACTTTCTTATGTTTATTTCATCACGATTTTTGTTAGAAAGCTATCATGAAATGGATATCCTTATCTTGAATGCTTTCAGGAAGTAACACTTAAGGGTCTTCTATTCTCTATGTTGAGTAACTTTCTTTAAGAATAAGATGGTGTTTTCTCCATTTTTCCAAAAATGCCGGAGGAAGAATGCTTCCAATAATAGCCTACAAGATTTATTTTCAGCCGGAAAAATCTTCTGTTTTTTTGCGGTATTCACTCATAAGCAATGTCCTCAAACACTATTCTCTCACTGATTATGAAGAGGTCCTATATACGATCTTCCTAAACCCGCTTCTGTGAAAGTATTTTTGTATAGCTATGTGTTCATTTATATAGGATACAAACTGAGGTTCATACCCATGGACATCGGAAGTGAATCTACAACCTATATGTTTATCAGTGACCCTAAAAACGACTGCCTCCCTCTCTATCTTGGTGCGGTGATTGTTATCCAACTTAAAGACCAAATGAATTTTGCTATGGAGATCAATCATGTGGCTTTTTTTGGTAAGTAAACAACAACCCCTTAATGAAAGATTATGGACTGTTCCCTTTTGGACCTTTCCAAAAATATCTAATAAACCTCGCTTCCAATAATAAGTTTCTATTAAAGTTACTATGCGGGGTGTCCTTCTTAATTCCTTTATTGGTTTAATCTCTTCCTCTGTTGGTTGACTCCCTTCGTCACGGGTTAGGACTAGATGTTCGCCATACCTCAAATCGGTTTTGAGGATATGGAGAGAAATCCAATCGTTTAAAA
>JBEKJA010000003.1:0-22874 GCA_050011475.1 Syntrophales bacterium | reverse complement strand
CTTGAGCATATCGTTCTGGGTGGTTCCCCCGATTTTTCGCAGGGGGACACCCTTGATTTCCGCGGTGGCGCAGTACATCGCCCACAGGACCGTTGCCGGGGGATTGATCGTCATGGACGTTGTCACCCTATCCATGGGAATCCCGTCCATCAGGGTTAGAAAATCCTCCAGCGTATCAATGGCAACGCCGCATTTCCCGCATTCTCCGCGGGCCTTGGGAGAATCCGAGTCATAGCCCATTAAAGTCGGAAAATCGAAGGCCGTACTGAGGCCTGTCTGTCCGCTCTTCAGCAGCAGGTGCCAGCGGGTGTTCGTATCCCTGGCGCTGCCCATGCCTGAAAACATCCTGAATGTCCAGTAGCGGCTTCTGTAACCGGTTACCTGGTTTCCCCGAAGGAAGGGATATGTCCCCGGCACACCGATATCTCTTGCAAAATCAGTATCCTTGACATCTTCCGGTGTATATATCCTCTTGATCTCAAGATCCGAAACGGTGGACCAGCGGGTCTTCTGATCCGGTACGCTGCTTACCGTGCTGCGCACCTCATCCTCCAATTTCTTCATTAAATCCCTGGATTGCTCCAGGGCCTTTTTGGAAAAATACATGCCGTATCCTCCTCCGGACTTTTTGCCGTGCCATCTCTTGCCATAAGAGGCATCAATCACTATCTTAATGCAATTAAAACGTCAAGTCTCATCAATGTCGTCATAAATTAAAAATAAGGGGGTTAAAAATCATGGCCAAATCCATCAAAGGATCAAAAACTGAGAAAAATCTTTTAGCCGCTTTTGCAGGGGAATCACAAGCCAGAAATCGCTATACTTATTTTGCCAGCAAGGCCCGCAAGGAAGGGTATGAACAGATTGCCAACATCTTCCTTGAAACAGCCGAAAATGAGAAAGAACATGCAAAGATCTTTTTCAAGCATCTCGAAGGCGGCGATGCGGAGATCACTGCCAGCTACCCAGCAGGCATCATAGACGACACCGTGAAGAATCTCGAAGCGGCTGCTGCTGGTGAGAACATGGAATGGACCATGCTATACGCTAACTTTGCAAAAATCGCCCAGGAGGAAGGATTTGATGAGGTCTGCCGTTCATTCACACAGGTCGCGAAGGTCGAAAAATTTCATGAGTCCCGTTACCGTAAACTTATCGAAAACGTAAAAAACGGACAGGTTTTTGAGAAAAAAGCTACCACTAAGTGGCATTGCATCAACTGCGGCTTTGTGCATGAAGGCCCGTCAGCGCCCAAGGTATGCCCAGCCTGCCTGCATCCCCAATCCTATTACGAAGTCCTGGCAGAAAACTATTAAATTCCCGATACAGTGGTAAAATGGAAAGAGGGGGAATACATGAAGGAGCAGAGTGTGATTGCCATAGGCAAAAAGATTCGAGACTTCACTCTGAAAGATCAGGGTAACAACGATATTCACTTGAGCGATTATAAAGGGGGAAAAATCCTCTTGTCCTTTCATCCGCTGGCCTGGACCTCCATATGTGCGGCCCAGATGCAGTCCCTGGAAAAAAACTTCAAGCTTTTTGAAAAATACAATACCGTGGCGCTCGGGATTAGCGTGGACTCCGCACCCTGCAAGATGGCCTGGGCCAAATCCCTGAAGATTAAAAACACCAGGCTGTTATGTGACTTCTGGCCTCATGGGCATTTTGCGAAGACCCTCGGCCTGTTCCGGGAGCACAACGGCTTTTCCGAGAGGGCCAATGTGGTTCTTGATGAAAAGGACCGGGTTCTGTTTGTTCGAGTCTATCCAATCAAGGAACTACCTGTTATGGATGAAATATTGAAAGTAATAAAGGGGTAGCCCGGAAGGAGAATACCATGATCGGCAAAAAGATGCGGGACGCCATGAATGAGCAGGTCAGGAACGAGCTGGAGTCGGCTTATATCTACCTGTCCATGGTGGCCTGGTTTAATTCTCAGAACCTTGACGGCATGGCATATTGGATGCGATGTCAGGTACACGAGGAAACGATCCATGCCATGAAATTTATCGATCACATTATTGACCGTGGCGGTACGGTAGAGCTGCTCAATCTCAAACAACTAAAGAAAACATGGAAGTCGCCGTTAGAGGCTTTTGAAGATGCTTACGCACATGAACAGTTCATTACGGGCAAAATTCACGATCTTATCAAACTCGCCCGTAAAGAAAGTGATTATTCCGCTGAGCCTCTACTGAACTGGTTTAACAACGAACAGATCGAAGAAGAGAACAACGCGGAAAAAATCATGCGCCAGCTTGAACAGATCGGCGGCAGCAAAGAGGGCCTTTTTATGTTCGACCGTGAGCTGGGCGCCAGGATTTTCGTAGCCGGCTCACCATTCGATCCGGCGGCCTATGCATTGCTGGCCTGATTTTCACGTTTTATACCTGCTGCGAGAGGGGAGCCTCTGACAACAAGGGCTCCCTTTTTCATTGGCGGCCGGGTTCGCAATAAAAAGATTGGACAATTCATTTGATATTGATTAGAAAAAGTGCGCTATATATCAACTAAAGGAGTTTGTTATGAATCAGGATGTTACACCCCGACCATTTCGCGGGGCCTCTAAATATGTTCTGGATGATGAACTGGCAAAGATTGTCAATGTTTCCATGGCGTTGGAGCTACCACTCTTGCTGAAGGGTGAGCCGGGAACCGGTAAAACCATGCTTGCTCACGCTATTGCCGAAGCTTTAGATATGCCCCTCATCATCCTTAACGTGAAGTCCTCTATGAAGCTTATTGAAGCCTTGTATCAGTATGACACCCTCACACGCCTCAACGACAGCCGCTTCGGTGACTCCAACCGGGATGTGAGCAATATCGAGGATTACATCAAGATGGGAAAGATCGGTCAGTCTTTCACCTCGGATAAGCGGGTGGTTCTTCTCATTGATGAAATCGACAAGGCCGACACGGATTTTCAGGACGATATGCTTGATGTCCTTGACCAGATGGAGTTCGATATCATTGAAATCGACAAGATCATCAAGGCTAAGAACCGCCCGGTCATCGTCATTACATCCAATGCAAAGAAGGACATGTCCGATCCGTTCCTGGGCCGATGCAACTTCCACCACATTGCCTTCCCCGATCCCGGAATGATGCGCCTCATCGTGGATGTCCATTTCCCCAATCTAAATGAAGATGTCGCCCAGGCCTGTATCTCAACCTTCTACAGGCTCAGAGAGCTGAAAAGCATCGAGAAAAAGCCTGCCACCAGGGAGCTGATCAATTGGATACGGGCACTTCGTGCGGATCCCGACTTCAAGGCCAAGACACTGGCCAAGGGCGAAATACCGTACCTTGGAGTGCTTTTCAAGAAGAGCGGCGATATACAGCAGGCCACTCAACAGCTTGCACGGCTGCGTATGTGAGCATGAGATGTTTGTACCCTTTTTTTATACCCTTCGGGATAAGGACATCCCTGTAACGCCCACATCATTCCTGCGCCTCCATAAGGCACTGGAAATGGGACTCATCCAATCAGTCGATGATTTCTACACCTGTGCCCGCTCCATTCTTGTAAAGAGTGAGCGTTACTTTGATACCTACGACCAGATCTTCGCACACTATTTTAAAGGAATCGTCCTGATCGAACCTGATGAGATCGAGATTTCAGAGATTATCCGGTCGATGCTCGATGATTGGCTGAAGAAACCGAAAGATATGGCGGAGCTTCTTGGCCTTGATGAAGAACAGATTCGCCGGATGACCCCTGAAGAGCTCGTTCAATATTTTCTGGACCGGCTCCGTGAGCAAAAGGAAGCGCATCATGGCGGCAACCGCTGGATTGGCACAGGTGGTACCTCTCCTATCGGTCATTCCGGTGTCCACCCCGGTGGAATGCGCGTAGGAGGCTCCTCCAGAGGCAAATCAGCCATAAAAGTGGCGATGGAGAGAAGGTACAAGGACTATACGCAGAGCGGCCCGTTGACCGAGGTTCAAATGAATGAGGCCCTCAAGCGATTGAGGAGGATGATTCCACAGGGCCCCCGAGACGTGGTCAACATCAACAAGACGATCTACGAAACCATGCGAAATGGCGGCGAAATCGATATTGTATTCGACCGGGCGCTTCGCGACCGCCTCAAGGTGATCCTGATGATTGACAATGGCGGTTGGTCCATGGATCCCTATATCGAAATCGTCCAGACCTTGTTCAACTATGCCCGCTCTCAGTTCAAAGACTTGACGATCTACTACTTTCATAACACGGTTTACAGCCGTGTCTGGCTTGATCCCCAGAGACACCTCAAGCCGGAGCCCATTGAGGATTTCATCCGCAAGGACCCGGAAACACGCCTGATATTCATCGGAGATGCCAGCATGGCACCCTATGAGCTGATGCACAACAACGGCTCCATCTATGTAGAACACCGCGAATCGTCAGCCAGCATCGATTCGTTGAATTATCTTGCCAAGATTTTCCGACATTCCGTCTGGCTCAACCCCCAGCAAGAATACGAATGGGACCGAACATGGACTGTCGGGGTCATTCAGAAGGTCATCCCCATGTATGAATTGACGTTGGATGGATTGGAGAAGGCAGTACAATACCTCATGGCCCGCCACTGAAGGCTTAAACAACGGGGTCATTACAAGGCGGTGCCTAAACCGCCGCGGCAATTGCCACGCTTCGCTCGTAATGACAAGAGAGGGAGCCTCGTAATAACGCGGGGGGAGGGGAAAATCCTATTCCTTACAAAAGCTCCTCCAGTTGGAGTTTTTCCCCCAGGGAGTCGTTGGCCTGCTGGAGTTTCTGCCGGGCCGCATAAACAGCTACGGCTGATTCATCGAATGCCTCACCGAAAAACCGGTCTGCCGCTTCCCGAAGCTGCTCCGGGGTCATTCCCAATACAGTTTGACGGTAAGCCCTTCGATCATCGTCCGTGATTTCGGAAAAATGCCGGATCATGGCCGCAAATCCTCTCCCCGAAGGATCCATTGGCCTGTCCAGGCCTCCTATCGTTCCAATGATGGCTTTCTCAAGGTCTTCCAAAGATGGTGCTTCCCGGCGGGCCATCGCAGCTGCATCCCGAAAAACTTCCAATGTCTCAGCAATATGCGGATCCCTGTAGGAAAGAAAAGCATACAATCCTTCAGAGGGATTATAAGCTGACATAGCTCCATAGGCTCCACCCTGGACACGGATACGCCGGTAGAGAAATTCTGTTGCCAGGTAGTGGGATAGTATGTTCAATGGCGCAGCCAGAGGATCAAGATAGGGTGGGGCAATCAGAGCTTGGGCTACATAGGAGACTTCGGCCGGTACATCCACTCCTATCCATGAGACCTGCCGTTCAGGTGCTTCATCGCCGCCCACGGTACTGTGGAATAACAGCGGATCACAGAGAATGGCCGCTTCGTTGAGCATGAGCCCTAAACCCTCTCCGTCACCCGTCAGGTTGAGAAGTGCCCCTTCTTTCCGAAAGGTAAGGTTACGGAGGCTTTTTATCGTTTCCGCAAATTCCGCTTTTCCCGCTTCAAAACGGTCAGCCAGCGCAGTGATGAAACGAAGCTGACTGCGTCCATTCCACTGCTCTTCGCGGTGAGCCGGCAGGGATAGACCCGCCCCGGCGGACATCTTTGCAAAAAGATGCCCCGATGGAATAACTGCCGCGTGCAGGCCGTTCTTCATCTCTGCAATAAGTTCGAATATTCTTTTTTCGTCCGTCAAATCCCCGTTGAAGAAAAGATCCGAGAGGATCTTCATTGCTTCGGATATGTTGCGATACAAAGCCTTGATCCGGAAGATCATCTTCTGCCATTGCCCACCGCCATTCCCGGTCAGACCGGAAGACAGGCTATACCCCAGGCCACCGGTTTTCAAGGCAATGCGCATGGCCATTTCATCATAGCCAAGGCCGGCGGCACCCATCCCGGTTGTTAATCGCCCGACAAGAGGAAGATAGGGCTGCAAAGAATCCGGAACATGGGATACGTCGAGAGCAATATCAAGGTATGCTATTCCGTTGGTGAACAAGTCATGACAGAGGACATTTACCCCCTTCAGGGATTTGTACTCCGTGGGAACCTTCTCAATGTCGGGAGAAAGATCGCCCACTTTAATCCGTGGCAGTAAAGCCGCCACTTCAGGCGAATCGGAGCTTCCCTGGTATGCCTTCAGGGCATCCGACTCCCGGATGACCTCATCCCGCTGCCCGGCTGAAAGGGTGCTTTCCAGCAGCGCCACGTCTTTTGCGTACATCTGCTCACGCTCTGCAATATAGGACCGGCTTGGAACCATGACGGTCAAAAGACGATGGGGGTTATTGAGATACCAATTCCGAACAACATCCTGAAAGAGGCCTGGTGCTGCATTCCACTGTTTTCGTATACTTTCAATAATCTCCGTAAATTTAAGGCCGGAGAGGGGATCTCCTTCATACAGCCACGTGTGGAGCACTCGACCCATGAGGGCGATACCATAAGGCATGCTTTTTCGGACAATTTCTCTGCCATGAAATTCAACCTGATGAAGAATTCCCTCAACCAGATCACGATCAAAACCTGTTTCAACTATTCTGGAGAGTGTATCCAGAATCAGGTTTTCCACCTTCGGTGCAAGGTCAGCCTCCGTACCCCGGAGTCCCACAGCAAAGAGAATCTGCCGGAGGTCCCTTTCCAGCCCTGTAATGGATGAGAGGTCCTCTCCGAGTTTGGATTCAATAAGAGCTTTCCGCAAGGGGCTGGCTGCGCTTCCCACCAGAAGGCCGGAAACGATTTCAAGCAGAATTGCCGTCTGTTCATCCGTATTATCCGCCAGCATCCATGACAGGGTTAAGGTTGTTTTTCGCTTGACCGGCTCTTCCGGCCCAATTGGAATATAGCCTCGCAACGATCTTGGTTCAGACCATGCAGGCTGCGGGGTTATGTGAGAATCAATATGAACGCATTCAAAACCTTCGAGCATTTCCTCCAGGAAAATCAGGTGATCCGTGGTCGGAATATCTCCATACAGGAAAATCCTTGCATTGCTGGGAGAATAATAAAGCTGATGAAAAGCCTTGAACTGCTCATATGTCAACTTGGGGATTACATCCGGCGCCCCTCCGGAGTCATAGGCATATGGCGTATCTGGGTACAGATTTTCCTGGATAGCCTTATAAATCAGGCTGTCCGCCGATGAATAGACCCCCCTCATTTCGTTGTAGACGATCCCCGAAATAATCAATCTACTGTTGGGGTCATCAGGATCCATGAACTCCAGATGATGGCCTTCCTGGAGAAATGTCTCCCTCAGGAGCCGCGGCTTGAGCACAAGGTCGGTGTACACCCGCGCAAGGTTATAGAAATCGACGCGGGTCTGACTCGCCACCGGGTAAATGGTTTTGTCAGGGTATGTAAACGCATTGATGAATGTCTGGAGGCTACCCTTGATCAATTCGTTGAAGGCGTCCTTGACAGGGTAACGCTTCGAGCCGGCCAGAACGGAATGTTCCAGAATATGAGGGACACCAGTGGAATCCCTGGGAGGCGTACGGAAAATAATGGCATAAAGATTTTCCCGGTCATGGGCATGCAGATGGAGAACGTTTGCTCCTGTCTTTTCGTGCAATATCTCATAGGCCGTCACTCTCAGAGCATGCAGGAATTCCACTCTCCGAACAACAAATCCGTGCAGATGCTGGCCTGCCTTGAGAGTTGGTACAGGACAGTCGCTTTGGTTGGGCATGGTTCCTTCCTTTATCATCCTTCCAGGCTGCCGCGCAGGCCTGTCATTGGACATCTCTCACTCCAGACCCCATTTCAGCTTGCTTCTGCATTCCGCAGAAATTTCATTTTTATGATTCTTCAGACATTTCAGGATATGGCCTTCACTAGGACGTATACCCATGCAGAGATTGGTGACATCATCCTGACACGCTTCCTGGATTCCCACAAACCTCTGCTGGGCTTGGGCCATTTTCTGCCTGCAGACTGCAGACAATTCATTCTGATGATCCTTCATACATCTGGCAACCCGACCGCCGCCCGGCGTGACACTGCTGCAAAACTTTTGAACGTCTGCAGCGCAGGGGCCGCCCGCTGCAAGAGCTTCACCAGCGAACCACATGACTGCACAAACCACAGCCAAAATAATTGCCTCCCACCCTTTCCGCGAACCTCGCATCATTTTCATGGCTATTCTCCTTTCGCAAAATGACTCTGTCTTCCTGTTCCGGATTAAAAGAAATACCCTACACGAAACTCAACCTTGGCGTCATACTGCTTGTAATCCTGGATAAGGGGTACGGAAATTTCCATGGAACCAATGATATTCCTAGAAAACATCTGCCCGATCATGACATCGAGGGGCAGAAAGAGCTTGCCTCCATCGTTTAAATTAAGCTTGATTTCAGGGTTAGGGTAAAAGGAGATGAATGTGTAAGTGGGAAGTGCTATCAGGAATGAAGGCGTTAGTACAAGCTCGCTGATATGTGCTCTATTCTTGTCATTATCGGCATAATCGAATCTATAGCTGACAACCGGTGCAAAGAAACTTCCCTTGCCCAGATCGGGCAAGAAATATCGGATACCGCCACCAGGCATGATCACATATTTTCCCAACCCCATGTTGTCATAACTGGCAGTCGGCCAGATCAACTGAACACCGAATCCATATGCGATCTTTTCATCATATGTTTTAATAAACATGCCCTGGGTCAGAATGTCACCCAGTCCATACTTCCAATCCCCCTGCACATTATCAGCCGCTGGAACATTGGAGCCAACCAAAGGCAGATCCGCACGGAACCCGAATTTCCATCCTCCGTCCAAATCGAAGGGCATATCCGTTCGGAAAATAAATACACCGGAATTGTAATCCATGGACCAATTGTAAGTTGTGTACCTTACATCGAAGCGATTTAAGGGCCTGGTAAAGTCCTCACCCTGGTTCACGTCTTTCTGCTTGTAAGTTTCGGTATCCTCTGTCTTCATCTCCTCACCATATACAGACAAGGAAAAGCATGTTAATGCAAAAAAGAGCATTTCAATCAATATCATCCTCATCGCTGTTATGTTCTTCATTTAATTCCCTCCATAATTCGCCCTATACTATCATTTAAATCCAAGTTACACATCACATGTCGCGTATGCAGAATATTTTCCCCACAAAAAACCGGGCCCCGAAAAATAACGGCAGGGCAATCCTTATTTTTATCACGACTGTCCCAACGGAGGTACATGTCAAATGAGTTTCAGGGAAGCAATCTTTTCTTTGTTGAGTTTACTGCTTTGGATTTCGATCCAGCTCTTCTATACGCTGTTTTGCACGATTTACATGCGCATCATTCTGATCGGAAGCATATTTCAAAAAGTTTTTGTATGCGCTGACCGCATCTTTTACATTACCCTTCCTTTCATATGCCAATGCCTGGCTATAGTAAGGCAGGGCAAACTCAGGGTAAATTTCTATCGCTTTTGTACAATCAGCAATAGCCTGATCGTATAAACCTTTATAGACATATACGTCGCACCGATTGTAATAGGCTTCGGAACTCGTGGGCCTGCGTTCTATTACTTTTGTAAAATCCGCAATGGCCAGATCATATCGGCTTTTGTTAAAATTGATATTCCCCCTCAGATTATAGTAGAAATCATTTTGGGGATCCAATTCAATAGCCTTTGTATAATCTGCAACAGCTTGTTCGGTAAGACCTTTTTTATTATAAGCAATACCTCTATTGACATAAGCCTGCGCAAGCTTCGGATCAATGCTGAGTGCCATCGTAAAATCGCCGATTGCCGCATCATAGTCAGCACTGGCCCTACGGGCATATATGGCCCCTCGATTCAGAAACGCCTCAGAATATTTTGGATTGATTTTCACCGCTTTTGTATAATTCGCAATGGCTTCGTCGTAAAGACCCTTTTCAGCATTTTCACGTCCCTGATCGAAATAAGGGACGGGGTTATGGGCACATCCGGCAATCAGCAATATACCTAGGCAGGCAATGAATAGCATCTTCAATTCAACATTCATAACATACCCCTTTCATATGGACGAATAATACAATGGCTTGGTAAAGTCAATAAAGTTGATCCTCAAGTAAGGCGCACCCGTTTCCCCGGCAGTAAAACAATTAAAATCGCGGACTGTTACTGACTGCCGGCAAACCTGAAAGCTCTGGCGGTCAGTCCCTTCGGCATAAGCTCCACCTTCATTTGTTCGGTGAGCTCCGAAACACCAAACCATTGCCCCGATGCGGCAATAACGATCTCAAAGCTTCCGTCGTTTTTCAGAACGGCCGCCCCGCCTGACGCCCAGTACAGCATCCTGGAATTGATATTTCCCTTTATCTTCCCACCACAGCCAAAGACAACAATCCGTTCTTCGGGTTTTATATCCCGATAAAATGTATAGCCGATACGCACCGTCACTCCCGCACAGGCGGACGCCATGAAACCGGCCCATCCCATTGTTTCATCGATAAGAGCGAGAAAAGCAACAGGATGCATAACATTGTTTCTCTGAAACAGATGAAATGTATTCTTATCCTCCGTGTCAAAGCCGGCCCTGGAAACAATTATTTTCTCGGGCTGATCGGATTTCAAGAAATAAAAACGCCTTTTGAGGCCGGGCTGGCTTCGTTCGACACCGCATACGAAACAATTCCTGTAATAGGGAAGGGGTATGAGCTTATCTTCAATCATGGAATATTGCTCCGGAAGAAATGATCCAAAAAGATTTTCCCGTGCGGGGTCGTTTTTTTTAAAGTATATTTTCGCTGTAAGATATGGAAGAGCATCTTTATCCATAGTGATAATTCCAATTGCCCCATTTTCTTCAGGGGCTACTTTCACATCCACTTTGTCCCCAACCTGTACACTTGCTCCCCCCATGCGATAATTAAGGGATAGCGGATAGAGGGATTCTCCCTTCTGCGGATAGGTATCAAGCATCATGGCAAGCTCCATGATCGCTCCCATGCCTATCCCCCCATGGGGAATCCCAACCCATCCCTCCGTGCGTGAATCCATCAGCATCTCAGCCCGCAGACATTTATCCTTCCGCTGAATGTCAGCACCCCCGAACAGGAAATCATGCACGAGATCGCGGTTATGTCCTTTATATACGAAAGTCATATTTAGCCTCCATGCGTCACTATCCATACGGCGTAATATCATCATATGCAATGATTTTTCTATTCTTTTTGCCCTCTTTTGCAACACTTCAACCGTCCATGTCCAAAAGCCTTGACATGGAGACCCGTTCCAACTAGTGTCCATCGGAGTTTCCGGATGGACACTAACTAAATTGCGCAGCAGTTTGAGAAAAAAACATTAGGAAATCGTTTATGTTTAATCATATCAAGGCGTATATTATTGCAACCCGTCCCTGGTCCTTCACCATGTCTCTCATTTCCATTTCAGTGGGAACACTTCTGGCCTTTGAAGAAGGACCCGTATCCTTGATCTGGTTTGCCCTGACTGCGGTCGGCATTGTCTTTTTCCATGCTGCGGCAAACGTGATCAATGATTACTTTGATACTCTTTATGGAATAGATCAGAAGGATTCGCCTACGGCCAAATATCGGCCCCAACCCATTTTATCAGGGATGCTCACACCCCGCCAGCTCCTGGGAGAAGCGGTTGTCCTGGTTGTATTAACGGCGGCCATTGGAATAATGGCAGCGGCATTTCGCTCATGGCATATATTATGGATCGGCATTCTCGGAATGTTTGCAAGCATATGCTACACGGCCGGTCCCATTAAGTTCAAGTACCGCGCATTCGGCGAATTTGCAGTATTCATGATGTGGGGTCCGCTTATGATCGAGGGCGCTTATGCAGTACAGCGCAATGCACTATCCATCAAGGCATTGTATGTTTCCATTCCGTTTGGAGTTCTTGTCGCTCTCGTCCTATTTGCCAATAATATGCGCGATATTGCCTACGATTCGCGCCATAACGTGAAAACGGTAAGTATCATAATTGGAAATCACAAGAGTTATCTTCTCTTCACAGGACTTATCCTGCTTGCATATACTTATGTTCTGGGGATGATCATCATGGGCATTATCAGCCTATGGGGACTGCTGATCTTTTTATCCATCCCCAATGCGCTGAGCCTTCTCAAGACCTTCAAGAGGCAAATCCCCGACATGGCGGATGCATTGACAGCCAAGTTTGATACGGTTTTCGGTATTCTTCTCATCCTGGCGCTTCTCATTAAAGCAAAGGCCATTCTTTGATTCCGGGCGCAATGCTTCTCAGTGCCGCCTGCTGGGCTTTTACCTTTGGGTTGGACTGGGGTAATTTCTGGATTAAAATCGGATTATCGGTCGTTGCCATCTGTCTCTATTCGCTGATTTGGCAAAAGCCTCAAATCACCTTCAATATAGGGAATATTGCAATCGGCATTCTTTCAGCAGGGGTACTCTATGGAATTTTTTTCCTGGGGAATACGATAGCGCATGATATCATCCCTAGAGCGGATACGGAAGTTCGCGGGATTTATAACCTGGGAACGGGTACTGCCAAATTTCTTATCTTCATGCTGCTGCTATTCGTAACCGGTCCCGGGGAGGAAATCTTCTGGAGGGGTTTTCTGCAGGGAAATCTCATGCAGCGGTTCGGGGATATAAGAGGTTTCATCATCGGTACCATTATTTACGGCAGTGTCCACGTCTTCTCCATGAATTTTATGCTCGTCATGGCGTCCCTGGTTGCCGGAGCCTTCTGGGGCGCCCTTTACCTTTGGAAGCGGGATCTGGGACTGGTCATCGTCTCACACTCCATCTGGAGCGTCGTCATTTTCACCATCCTTCCTATTCGCTGACTTCCATATATTTCAGGAACCAATCCCGGGATGATTCGGCAACCTTGTCCAATGTTCCCAGTTCCCCCAAAAGGTGTGTCGCACCAGGCACTATTTCAAATTTCTTTTCACAAGTGAGTGCCATGAATGCCCTCTTATTTGCATCGATAACAAAATCATCTTTCCCTCACACGAGCAGTAAGGTTGGAGCTGCAACCAGGGAAAGATAATCCATTACCAGGTCTGGACGCCTATCTCGTGAAACAACGGCAGTTACATCCATTTTCCGCTGAACCGCAGTCTGGTGAGCGGCTGCAGCACCTGTGCTGGCGCCGAAATATCCAATTTCAAGACCGCTGGTTTCACTGCTTGCCTTCAGCCATTCCGTGATGATGGCAAGCCTGCCGGCCAGAAGATCTATGTCAATTACCGCGATCCGATTCTTCCCACTCCTCCAGGAGATCGGCCAAAAGTGAAACCAGCCCGGCATCCTGAAGAATGTGGCAACAAAAGTATTTCGGGGGCTGAGACGCCTGCTGCCGCTCCCATGCGCAAACGCAATCACCCCCCAGGATTTTTCGGCATACCCATAATAGCCCGAAGATTTAATTGCCCTGAACTGATCACGATCTCCTGCTCAATCTGTCTCATATCCATTCCCCTCTTCACCTGAGAAAGTTATACATCCTCATGGAATATCAGCTAAATAAGGCTTTTTCTGATTTAATGCGTAAAAATGGATGAAGATGGGTTCAGCATCTGGTGGAAGGAAATCTTCTCAATCAATCATCCTAAACCTGATTCAGGATCTATGGTTTATCAGGTTATCGTAAGAAGCATCTTCCCTTTTTGTCATCGCGAGGAGCAAAGCGACGTGGTGATCTTATAAATGCTTTTTTCGTTGGTAAGATTGCCGCGCTCCGATCCTAAGAAACTTCACCAAACCTTTGTCACCCTGAACTTGATTCAGGGTCTATAGCATGACATGCAAAGCTGCTGGAATAGATCCTGAAATGAATTCAGGATGACTGATTATATGTAATAATTATCTTTCTTCCATGAATGACCCTATTGCGAAGCACCGGGGTCAGGTGCTCACAATGACAAGAGGCACTGAAAGGAATTGAAATAGCGTTTTGAATTTTTATAGTTTAAATCAGGATTTATATACTGACAACTGCAAAGTGGATATGACTTTTATTTCTCTGCCAATCGCATCGCTCGAACTTCTTGAGCTAAACTTTCTATCTGGTTTTCTATATGGGAAAGGGCATCAAGCAGGTGAAGCATTCCATTGTATAGATTATGCCTTTCAGGTTCCGTATGTGGACTGCCGACCAGTTTAAGATTCTCGTGAAATATTTTCCTGGCATTGATCGTATGGATGGACATATCCCCTCCTTTGGCCGTATTATTAAATCCTGTGATCTTCCCGGATAATCACCCTACTTCCCCCATGGATGCTTGTGTTCCAATTCTTGGGCGCTTTGATGGACTTCATCCGATCAAGCTCCCCGATATCCTTGAGCCTCCGATATATTAGTTGCCAGGCACAGGGTCGATCAGCCCTTACCTCGCACCGGTCTTCCCTTGAACCGCCGCATGGCCCGTTAAGCATGTGTTTTGCGCACCGGGTTACGGGGCATATGCCGCCGTATTCATGGAGAACACATTTGCCGCAGGCGATGCATTTTTCCGTCCAGGTTGCCCTTTCTTCAAGAATGCCGATGAACTCCGTATCAAGGCCCGCATAAACCGGTTTGCTGTATCGCTCGGCGATCGCCTGGACACCTGCACCGCATCCCAGAGAAAGAACGACATCATTTCTATTGATTGCGTCCGCCGCCTTTTCTATGAAAATGTTGTCGCACTGCCGTTCAATGGTAAGCTCTTCCACTTCAAGAGACAGGTTCTTCAATCTTGAAGCAATGCGCAGCGCCGACGAGATGATGCTGACTTCGCGCTCCCCTCCGGCCAGGCAGACTGTCACGCACGTACCGCAGCCCAGCACAAGCACCTTCTTTTTGCCTTTCAATATATCAATAAGTTCAGGAATGCTTTTCCTTTGAGCTACTATCATATGGTAATCTCCGCATTTTCGAATTTACGCATTTTTTTTAACGGGCTCGGCCCCAGCCTCCTCAGAGTCGCAAGCATATCGTTTACATGATCAGTAAAAGGCCTGGCCTGCGCAGCCGATATGTTTATCATCCGTATACGCTCCTCTTCCAGCCCGCTCTCTGCCAAGAATTTTCGCGTATAACCGACCCTGCCCCTGGCCAGAAGATTGCCTTCCGTAAAATGACAGCCGCCTTCCAGACATCCAGCGACAAGGATTCCATCAGCACCTTTTTCAAAGGCCTTCATGAAAAACTCAACCTCCAGCCTCCCTGTACAGGGTGTCCTCACAATCCGGACATTCGTGGGGTATTGCAGTCTCATGGATCCTGCTAGGTCCGCCGCTGAATAGGAACAATACTGACAGCAGAATGCAATAAGAAGCGGTTCAAAATTTTCATTGCTCATAATGATGCTCCAACAGGCTGTCAAGTAACATGTTAAACTGCCTGGACTCGAAATGATTGAGCTGTATGGCACATGCCGGGCACTCGGAAGCGCAAATGCCACAGCCCATGCATTTCGCAGCGGTAATCTCGCTCTTGTTGTCAACATTCACAAAAGGCGCATTATAGGGACAAACGTGAACACATGTCATGCAGGAAATGCACTTGTCTTGGTCAACCTCTGAAACTTCAGCCCCGATGTCCAGGTAGGTTTTTGACAGTACCGTGGCTGCCCGTGAAGCGGCGGCACGGGCCTGTGAAATATTTTCATCGATCATCTTGGGTGAATGTGCCAGGCCGCACAGGTATATTCCCTCCGTGGCAAAATCCACAGGACGCAGCTTTACATGCGCTTCCAGGAAGAAGCCGTCGGCATTAAGCTGCAGTTTGAGCATATCGGATATCTGCCTGTTTCCTGCCGGTGCGCCGATTCCCGTGCTGAGGACGACGTAATCGGCCTCGATTTCAATGCCATCCTTGATATCCGGGCTTTCAACCGTGACCTGGAGGCCGTTGACATCGGATACAATCGGTTTTTTCTCACCGTTATACCTGATGAAGACCACGCCGGCATCACGGGCCATCCGGTAATATTGCTCCCTGAAGCCATAGGTCCTGATATCGCGGTAAAGGATATAAACATTGGCATCCCTGTTTTTCTTCTTGATGCTCAGGGCATTCTTTATGGCCATGGAACAGCACATACGGCTGCAATACGGATGTTCGTCATTGCGGGAGCCGACGCATTGAATCATTACGATGTTTTTACCTTTCTCGCTGAATTTATTCTCCTTATCCCCATGGAGCAATGCATCCAGCTCCACCTGGGTAAGGACCTTTTCAGATATGCCATAAAGGTATTCGCTTGTCCTTACGGGTTCCGCTCCCGTCGCCACGATAATGGTGCCGCAGGATATTTCCGTTTTCCTCGTATCACCCGTTCCATTCCATTTTCCCGTTACCGTCACCGAGAATTTGCCGATATGCCCGTTTAGTTTCGTCACTTCACTATTGAGGTAGACTTTAATGTTCCGGTGATTCTGTGTACGCTGCAGGATACCGGCAATAAAATCACCGGTGCGATCGCTTTCCAGCGTGGAATGGACGTCCAGTACCCGTCCACCCAGGGCGAAGGACTTCTCAACCAGGGATACCTGGAATCCCTGGTCCGCTAGTGAAAGGGCAGCTGTCATACCGCTTAATCCCCCTCCGATGATGAGACCGTCCTGGTTGATGGCAAGGAACTCTCCTGTAAGCGGTTTCAGGAATCTTGCACGCGCGATGGACATTCTCACAAGTTCAATGGCCTTCAGGGTGGCGGCATCCGGTTCGGAAGAATGCACCCATGAACATTGATCCCTGATATTGGCCAGCTCGAAAAGGTAGGGATTCAGTCCTGACTCACGCAGGGTTTCACGGAAAAGGGGTTCATGCGTCCGGGGGGTGCATGAGGCGACCACAATCCTGTTGAGCCGGTATTCCTCGATACACTTTTTAATTTCCGACAGGCTCGCATCCGAGCAGGTATACATGGTGTGCGATGCGACCACCACATCAGGATCGCTGGAGATGGCCTGGGTCACTTTTTCAACGTCCACCGTTGAGGCGATATTGATTCCGCAATGGCAGACAAAAACGCCGATCCTCGCCTCTTCATCGCTTACGTCATGTTCAAGCGGATACTGCTTTTTCGTGATGAGGGTATTACGCGCCGACGCCAGGAGCTCCATGGACATGGAGGCTGCAGCGCCCGCCTGCGTTACGGTTTCGGGTATATCCTTGGGCTCCTGGAAAGCCCCGGCAACAAAAACGCCGGGACGCGACGTTTCCATGGGGGCAAACCGGCTGGTTTTACAAAACCCGAATTCATTGAGTTCGACTCCGAGATGTGCCATGCTTTCCAGGATTTCAGGATTGGCATCCAGTCCGACCGCCAAGACAACCAGATCAAAATCGCGCTCCACGTACTTGAAATGCTCATCCATGAACCGGAGCCTGACGTCCATGGATCCCGGAACCTGGATCACGCGGGAGGGAATACTTTTTATGTATTCTATATTGTCTTTGCTCCTGGCCCGTTCATAATACTGGTCAAAGTCTTTCCCGAAGGCCCTAATATCCATGTAAAAAATGGTGGCCTGCAAGCCGTCGATATGCTCATTGGCCACCAGGGCCTGCTTGGTCGTGGCCATACAGCAGATGGAAGAGCAATACTCATTCCCGCATTTGGAGTCACGGGAACCGACACACTGGATCCAGGCAATCCTTTTTGCTTCCCTGCCGTCGCTTCTGCGTACTACATGTCCTCCATAAGGGCCTGCGGCGGACAGCATTCGTTCAAACTGGACACTGGTAAGGACGTTCTTATATCTACCAAACCCGTATTCCCCCTTGCGCCCCGCATCATATTCTTCGAATCCCGGCGCGAGGATGACGGAGCCGACATCCAGTTCAATGGTTTCTTCCCGCATTTCATGTTCAACGGCCTTTTTGTCGCAGGCGGCAACGCATTCCATACATTCCGAACACAGGGCACAATTCAGACAGCGTTCAGCTTCCACAATCGCTTCGTCAACGGAAAAGCAGGATTCAATCTCATGGAAATTACCGGTCCTCTCTTCCACCGGAATTTCCCTGGCGCTGGCGCGTTCCCTCTTCTCGATATCGGCCGTGGAAGGAAGGAGCTCTTCAGGCACAGGCTTCACCGTCGCATCAAAACGATCGCCAAGCATGTCCTTCCCAGTGAGATAACGTTCAATCGATTCCGCAGCTTTTTTCCCGGTGGCAACAGCTTGGATGACACTTCCCGGACCAAACGCGTTGTCTCCTCCGGCAAAAATGCCTTTAACCGACGTTTCAAGGGTGACCGGATCGGCTTTGAAACAGCCCCGCTCCGTCTCCACCCCGATGTGTTTAAGCAGGTCGCTATTCACTGCCTGGCCAATCGCCACAATGATATGATCCGCACCGAGGATGTTTAAATTTTTGTGATTATAGGTCGGGTTGAATTTGCCCGCTGCATCAAATACGCTTGTGCACTGCTTTAATTCCATACCCTTCACAGAGCCGTCGCCGATAATGCGATTCGGCCCCCAGCCGTTATGGATCGTAATGCCTTCAGCCAGCGTGGCTTCTATTTCCTCTTTATAGGCAGGCATCTCGTCACGCTTTTCCAGGGCAACCAGATCCACCTTCCGGGCGCCAAGCCGGAGAGCCGTTCTCGCCACATCGATTGCCACATTGCCGCCTCCAATAACCACAACGCCGCCTCTTAAAAGGGGCTTGTTGTCCCAGTTGCCTGCTTGTCTCAGGAATTCCACACCATAATCGACGCCGCGCTGATCTTCACCCTCAACACCCAGCTTTCTGCTAACATGGGCGCCGGCACTGATGAAGATACAATCATTTTTATCACGCAGCTCCTCGATGGTCTTGTCCTTGCCGACACAGCAGTTCAATACGATGCTGACGCCTTTGCGCCGGATCAGCTCCACTTCGTAATCAAGGATATCTTTTGGAAGCCTGTATTGCGGTATTCCCCAATAGAGCATACCGCCCGCAGTATTGGACGCTTCGTAGACGGTGACGGCGAATCCCTTGTCCGCCAGATCTCCCGCCGCGGTAAGGCCTGCCGGTCCGGCACCGATAATCGCCACTTTCAGAGCGTTTGCCGGTGGCGTTTTTTCTTCCGGCATTGAAAGCGCTCCCGATTTAACAAGCTCCATTTCCTGATCGGACGCAAACCTCTTAAGCTGCCTGATCGCCACCGCAGTATCCACGTTGGAACGGGTACACACACCCTCACAAGGGGCGGGACAGACGCGGCCGCAGATGGCGGAAAAGGGATTTCTTTCCCGAATGAGATTTACGGCTTTGACATATCCCTTCTTCTTGATAAGCTGGATATAGCCCTGCACATTGATATTGGCCGGACATTTTATTTTGCATGGGGCATGGCCCGATTTAAGGATGCTGGGTTTATTCGGTATGGCTTGTGCGGAATATTTCTGGATGACCTTCCTTTTCCCGAGATCGCGGTTGTATCGGTCATCGATTTCTACAGGGCACGCCTTGGTGCAGTCTCCGCAATCATTACAGATCCGTTCATTGATATACCGGGGAGACTTTTTCAAATAGGCCTTGAAATTTCCCGGCACTCCTTCAAGCTTCTCCAGCTTTGAAAGGGTATGTATTTCAATATTATGATTTCTGGCACACTCAACCAGTTTGGGAGATACGATACAGGTCGCGCAATCGCCGGTGGGAAAGGTTTTATCCAAATGGGCCATCATTCCGCCGATGGCAGCGGAACTCTCCACCAGGTAAACCTTGTACCCGGAATTTGCCAGGTCGAGGGATGCCTGGACGCCGGCTATACCGCCTCCCTGAACGAGTACGGCGCCAATTTTTTTATGATTCCCTTTTCCCATGATTCAGGACCTTGCAAAATTCATTATTGCTTCGGGTGAAACAATCAGCTTGTCCAATCCAAGCACATTCCCGGACAAACCAAGACACACCCCGATGAGCTGTGTAATATAGATAATGGGCATATCGTAGCGTCTGCCGGTATCCTTTAAAATATTGTCCTGCCGCATATCCAGGTTGATCTGGCACATGGGACAGGCGACCGCCATGCATTGGGCCCCGGAATCTTTGGCCATGGCGATGATCGATTCCGAAAGTTTTACCACCAGGTCCGACCGTGTCAGCGTCAGCGAACCGCCGCAGCACTCCACTTTATGGGGCCAGTCCAAAGACTCTCCGTCCATCGCGTTAATAAGCTTATCCATGTAGACAGGGTTTTCAGGATCGTCGAAACCCATGATTTCAGGAGGACGAACCAGCAGACAGCCGTAATACGCCGCAACCTTTAGCCCCTGGAGGGAATGAGCCAGCATTTTTTTAAAGGCATCCAGTCCGATATCCTCGACAACCGTTTCCAGGAAATGCCTTACCTTGACGGAACCATCATAGTCCCTTCCCAGGGCGGCGGAAACCGTTTCCCGCGTATTCGGATTGTTCGAAATTTCATGGTTGGCTATCTTCATCCTGCTGTAACAGGATGCACAGCTTACAACCATATCCATGCCCATGTCCTTCACTTTTAATAAATTGGCGGCGGCAAGAGCCAGGGATAGATTATGATCAACCTGGTGGGCCATGGTGGAGCCGCAGCATACCCATTTCTCCGGTTCGACAAATTCGATTCCGAGGGCACGGGAGACGGCCATGGTCGACAGGTAGAGGTCACGGGCTGTTGATTCCGCCGAACATCCCGGGAAATACGCATACTTCATTTTACTTGTTCCTTGCCTTCTGCGAGTTGTTGAATATCCGTTTAACCGTTTTCCTGTCGGCACCGTGCGGCGGAAGGAGCGCGATTTTCCTTTTTTTCAGCAGCATGGGAAATTTATCCATGTCCTGCATATAGGTTGAGGTAGCCGCCTTATACAGGGCCATCGCACCCAGATCGTAGGTTCTCCCGAATGTTTGAATGGTCCCCAGCAGAAGCTTGTTCATCAGGGGCGCGTTTCCCTCCGGCTTCGCGGCTCCCCGCTCCACTGCCATGACCCGCAGGGCATCCATCACTTCCGCCATATTGATTTCCATGGGGCAGCGGCTGAAGCAGGTTTGGCATGAAGCACAGGTCCATACGATATCGCTGTCCAGAAGGTCTTCCCCCGCTCCCAGCTGCAGCTTCTTTATTATTTCCGAGGGAGAAGACGAGGTATACTCAGATACGGGACATCCATTGGAGCACTTCCTGCATTGAAGACAGGTATCGATATCAATTCCCGATATAGCTTTAACCCGGCCTGCGATTCCTCTGCCAATGGCTTCTTTTTTTATTCTTATCGGCATATGGTTTTCCTGCTCTCCCCGGCATTCATCTTTCAACCGCCAACAGCACTTTCCTCATACAATGCTTCCTCATCCAAAAATTTTTCACTGATCATATCATCGCCCCACTCTCCGGCCATATTCCGTTCAGCGAACGGTATAACTTTCCGATAGACTTGAAGGGGGCTTCGCTTTTCACCGTTTGTCGTCAAAAGGTCGGAAATTTTGACGTTGAAGAGCCGCTCATTCTCCTCGAGATATGGAAGAATAAGCTCCCAGTCCTTTTTATTCAGCGGTTCAATGACTCCACCATTGAGCTGCTGGTCAACCAGGGTTCTGTCAGGATCGCGGATATAGATGGCCCCCCCCGAAGCAAGGGAGAATATGTTGCTGCCCGGATAGGGCTGGTCCATCAGGATGATTCCGCCGTCATCGTCGAATTTCACACCGTTCAGGATGACGAATCCGCCGTCGTTATGGGGATCACCGGCCATGAAGGACTCCCCCAGAAAGTCGAGGCATGTGCCGTTTATGACGACCCTAGGTTTTCCGACAGAGTTGATCAGGGGTCTTCCCGCCGCATTTCCCATGACATATATTGCTCCGCCCTTGGCGCCATACAGAAAAGTCTGGCCGACATCGCCATAAATGACCAGTTTTCCGCTCTTTGTAATCTGTCCCACCTGGTCCTGGGCGTTGTTGTGGACCGTAATCGTCATCCCATCGATCCCTGAGCCCAGGTAGTCGCCGGAACTTCCGTAAACATCGATGGTGACATCGCCCGTTCCAGGTCCAAGGCCATTGCCGGTATATCTCTGGCCGATACAGCCGAATGATATGAAACGCCGCCACCCCTTCATGTAAGCATCCATCAGGAGAGAGGCATCGCTCTTATCCCCTTCCGGAGGGAAACGGAAAGCATCAATCACCAGGGTCGTTTCATTCTGCTTTGGGGCACGCAACGTACCGCGTGAATCAAAATCTATTAACCGATAGCTGTCGACGGGTGCATCCTGATCGTGATCCAGGCGAGGCAATCCTTTAAAGAGCCTTGAGAGCTCACTTCTCAGGATCAGGAGGATATGGCTTCGCTTCTTAGTGCCGATCGAATACCGATAGTCATTGAGCATGGTCAGCGTCTTTACCGCGGTATCCATCGTCTTTGTGTTTTTTGCATTCTCCGTAATCATACTCAAACCAACGCGGATATCGTCGTACGTCCAAGCGGGAATATGGGTGCGAACATATTGGAACAGTTCTTCGGTATTGCCCTCTGTCAATTCCCTGATATTCTTTTCGATGTCACTACCCACTTTATGATCCAGATAGGCTTCC
Organism: Syntrophales bacterium; assembly: GCA_050011475.1. Taxonomy (GTDB): domain Bacteria; phylum Desulfobacterota; class Syntrophia; order Syntrophales; family JBEKJA01; genus JBEKJA01. The sequence continues at coordinate 380 of JBEKJA010000003.1, read as the reverse complement.
GAAGCGAAATCGCACGGCTCAGTTCCCCTTGGCATTGAGACGGGCTTCCCGAATTTATCCGTGCAGGTCATCCGTAATTGGCCGGATTCCCTGGTGAGATTGAAAATGAAAGCCCCTCCGTCGGTATGGCTGCCGCCGCGCGCGTTCCAGTAACGGTCGGCAACGGGACATATTTTAATGTTATCCCTTGAAAGACTCAGAAGCGTGGCGTCGATCGCCTGTTTCTCCGATGCAATAAGCCCGACCTGCACCTCCCCGGCGCTAAAGGCGAAAACCTGGGGACGCAGCATGGCCGTATCCGTGATGCCCAAAAGCTGCAACTGCTGCTCGGCGACATTATTCCGCGCGATGATAAAAAACCAGGGTCCGTCGGGGGAACC
>JBEKJA010000002.1:0-24232 GCA_050011475.1 Syntrophales bacterium | reverse complement strand
AAAAGGTTGTGACAGCGTAAAGTCCGCCGCTTCGTCACCTGGAATCTACCCCTTATTCCAGAATAGTAAAAGCGGACAATTCATTTGCTACGAAACCGGACAAATCTATTTGTTGCTAACATATATTTTTTTAAATAAACTTCAACGAATACAGATTGAAATCTTGTATCTTTCCTTAATATCATTAAATGTGGATTTCTGGAAGGAAGGCCCAGAAAACATTTTTTAATCTTACCAGTATATCTGAACTCTAATAACGATTTTCTCAATTAAGTCTTCCACGCTATAGTAGCATACAATTTGCCAGTCTGGCATAAATATTTTCAGTCATATTTTTTTCCTTTTCATTAAATACCCTCCATTGTTTACATGCTTGCTTTTAATATTGTTCCTTTAGGATAACAGATTTGTTTGTTGGTAGGTGGAGGCAGCAAAATGCTTTTCCCTGTTATCAATAACTTGGATGTGACAAAAAACATCCAAGCTTTCTCTTGGTAATGACCAACATTATCGAGGTCCAAACTATTAGAGGGAGCAGTCTGCGCGGGACCCGCCCTAGGTGACGCGCCGTTTAGGAAATGCCGTAGTTCTTTCCCGTAATGCGGGAGGCACAGATCAGGCCCGACGCCACAGCGCAGTCCATGGCTACGCCATATCCTTTCACGGTGTCACCGGCGAAGTACAGCCCGGCAACACCGGGCGCCTCGACGGGCGCCTTCAGGGTCCCTGCCTGAGTTTTGGACTTCGCAACCCCCTCCAGCTTCCAGGCCGTGGGGAATAGGGCCCAGTCCACGCTCTTCCGGAAGTCCGGGTAGCGGCGCTCCAGGTAGTCCATGATGAGCTGGCAGGCCTTGGCCATCAGGTCCTTGTCCCGGGCCTCCTTCTCTGTCACAGGAGCGTAAGCGGTCATCAGGTACTTGCCGCCGGGGGCACAGGAAGGGTCGCTCTGGGACTGAATGTTCCAACACATATAGACATCGTATTCGAAACCCTGCTCTTTCGGGATGACATGGGTGTCTTTTACGCCGACCTTCCATTCCCTCTCCGGCAGGACGAGCTGATTCAGCCCGAAATAAGGCGCGATGGATCCGTATCCGTAAAGACCTTCCATTCGATCGGCCCACTCCCGGGGAAAGGTACCCTTGTCGGTCACCTTGAAGGTGTCCTGGATGGGAATATTGCTGACCACCTTCCTACCGCGGATATTCCGGACAGCGCCAGATCCGTCCTCGACGGCAATGCCTGTGGCTCTGCCGTGTTCGATCAGGATTTCCCAGAAACGGGTGTTCAATTGCAGTATCCCACCCAGATCCTGGAACCGGTTGGCCACGGCCTAGCTCCAGCGCATGATGCCGCCATAGGCAAAACCCGACGGCCATTTCGCCCGCCCGGCCTTGAACCGCGGATTGATCACCGTTCCCATGTAGCGGAAGATGTCACCGATGGAGATGTCGTCTGGATCGTTGATCGTGGTGATGAGGGTCGCCACGGCGTGGATCATGCCGAAGATCGTCTTGTTCTCGTAGAGCCCGTTTTTCTTGCACCATCGGGTGACGGAGACATGCTCCAGACGATCGTAATCCTCGTCCTTGAGCTTAAGCACAGCCAGGTAGAACTTGACGAATGGGACTTTCTCCGCCTCCATCAGCTTTTGCAGACGCTCATCCATCTTCCCGGCATGAAAATCAAGGTACCATTCGTCACCGATATACGTACTGTTAAGATTTCCAGCCATGGGGACGCCGGTTCCCAGCTGCTCGTCGAGATCAAGAAAGTATCCGTCTCCGTTGAGGGCAACGCCGTGATAGCCCACGTCGAGCGTGTACCCCTTCAGCATCTGACGGGCGATGATGTCCTCGATGGACGGCTTGCTGTAAGGAATCCATGTATATTGCTTCGCCAGGAGCGATTTGTACCAAGCTGCCCCATGCCAGAGTATCTCCTCACCGCGGATCGTCAGGGCCCGTCCCCCGACGCGGTCGCACTGTTCGGCCAGTAGGGTCTTCAGGCCTTCTTTCGCGGCCAGGGCTGCAACGGTCAGCCCTCCTACACCTGCACCGATAACAATCACATCATATTCTTCTGCCATATTTCATTATCTTTCTTCCGATGGATTCAACAATCCGGGAATTACAAGTCTGTCTGAGCTTTCTCCAAAGGCTTGCTCCGTTACGCGAATGTTTTCAAGATCTCTCCCGCACAGATCATGGCGGAATTGGCTGCGGCATTCATCCCAACACCCCGGCCCGTGTAGCAGTCTCCAGCAAAGTAAAGACCGGGTATTTCCGGCAGGAACACGGGCGGCCGGTAACGGCCAGTCAAACCCGGAGAGCGGCTCAGTCCGTCGATCCCAACGAAGAATGCCTCCTGTTTCCAAACGAGATTCTCTTCTACCTGGGGAAACATCTTCCTGATGAGTTCCCAGAAGGCGGCCAGCGTCTTCTCCCGGAATTCCTTATCCACCGCCTGGGCTGGAGTGCAACAGGCCCCGATGAAGGCGACCATGTGATTCGGGGATGCCACGGTTTCGTCGAAAATCGTGTGCCCGAGAATCTGCAAAGGAAGATCCACGTTGGGAAGGCGCCAGGCAGAGAGATAGCATGGTTCCGTAAAAAGAGGTACCCTGGTTCCGATGGTGAATCCCATGGAAGCACTGGTTTCCCGTTCGAGGTGGCGTATGCGTTCCACCCACTCCGGCACGCCAAAAGCATGGAGCAGAAGGTTCGAAAATTAATGAGGAAGATTCCGGCTTCTGCGGTTCGGATGGACAGTTTCGACCCTACCGGACTTTCGCTCCTGTTTTCGGTTCCCGGTCAAAGCTGACGAGAGCAAGGCCATCCCCTGAATCCGTGGCAAGTAGCATACCCCTGGATTCCACGCCCATGAGTTTCGTCGGCTTCAGATTGACAACGACGGCGATGAACTTTCCGACAAGGTCTTCCGGACGATAGCTCTTCGCAATGCCTGCAACAATGGTTCGTTCCTCTCCGATGTCTACTGTCAGCTTGATAAGTTTGTCTGCTTTCGGTACGGCCTCAGCTTTAATGATTTTCGCCACTCGCAGATCAATCTTTTCAAATTCGTCATAAATAATTTCCGGTTTCATAGGGGGGATTTCCTTTTTAGTAAGCACAACGGAGTCCTTTTCAAAAAGCACCCTGGGAAACAGGGCCTCACCGCCCTGCAGATTTGCACCGGGGTTCAGACCTCCCCATTCTTTGATACTGTCCAGTTTTTGTGAATACGGATCAGCCACTCCGATTTGTTTCATGATCTTTTCGGCCGTGTCAGGCATGAACGGTAATATCAGAACGGAGATAAACCGCAGAGCCTCGAGGAGGTTGTATAGCACCCCTTCCAGTCTGTCGCGCTTCGAAGAATCTTTGGCCAGCAGCCAGGGCTCCCGCTCCACAATATACTTGTTTGCCAGGCTGATGAATTCCCATATGGCTATCAGGGCCTTATGGAAGGAAAGATCACCAAAGCAGATTTCCACTTCACGGACTATACGTTCGGCAGCTTCGGTTATGACAAGGTCTTCGTTTATCGGTGGCCGTGCATCAGGAACTTTCGAATCACAATATTTGACAACCATTGTTATGACCCGGCTGACTAGGTTGCCAAGATCATTGGCCAAATCAGCATTGATTCGCTGGACCAGTGCCTCCTCGCTGAAGTTCGAATCGAGTCCGAAGACCATATCCCGGAGAAGGAAGTAGCGGAAAGCATCCAATCCATACTTGTCTTTCAGATCCAGAGGCTTCACAACGTTGCCCAGGGTTTTGGACATCTTGCTCTGGTCTATACTCCAATAGCCATGCACGTTGAGATGACGGTAAGGCTCAATGCCGGCGGATTTCAGCATGGTCGGCCAGTATATACCGTGGGGTTTAAGGATATCCTTGGCAATAAGATGCTGTGCGGCAGGCCAGAACGTTTTAAATTTCTCTCCATCAGGATATCCGAGCGCCGTGACATAGTTGATCAGTGCGTCGAACCATACATACGTGACATAATTGTCATCGAACGGTAGGATGATTCCCCAGGTCAGGCGGGTCTTCGGCCGTGAGATGCAAAGATCCTCGAGAGGATCCCGGAGAAAGGCAAGCGCTTCATTCCGATAGCGCTCCGGGCGGATGAAGTCGGGATGATCCTGAATATGTTGGATAAGCCAATCCTGGTAACGGCTCATCCTGAAGAAATAGTTGCTTTCCTTTCGGTACTCCGGAACCGTCTGGTGATCGGGGCATTTCCCATCCACGAGTTCCTTTTCCGTATAGAAACGCTCACAGCCTACGCAGTAATAACCTTCATAATGGCCGAAATAAATATCCCCGGCGTCATAAACCTTCTGTAGAATATATTGGACGGTTTTGATGTGGTCTTCATCCGTTGTCCTAATAAAATAATCGTTTGTAATATTTAGCTTGGGCCAAAGGTTTCTGAACTGAGCGCTGACACTGTCTGCGAATGCCTTGGGGCTCACACCGCCTTTCTGGGCCGCCTCGGCGATTTTGTCGCCATGTTCATCGGTTCCCGTCAGGAAAAAAGTCCGGTCTCCGCGGAGCCGATGGTAGCGGGCAAGGACATCGGCTACTATGGTAGTGTAAGCGTGACCAATATGAGGCGATGCGTTGACATAATAGATTGGTGTTGTGATGTAAAGCGTGTTCTTCATGATGAATCCTTATATGGCGTGGTAAAGTATAAGGTTATTTCTTAGGCGGTGATGATATATCATGGAGGTTCAAAGTGATTTCCCGGCCGTCTTCAAGCTGGACATCAATTTCCTCGTCAAGGATATTCTGCCGCATCACTTTACCGGCTCCCTGATCCGTTTGGATAACCTTCCCGCATTTAGGCATATTTTTTTTCAGATCCGTATAGACCCCATGTTCAAATGCCAGGCAGCACATAAGGCGTCCGCACAAGCCGGAGATTTTTTCCGGATTGAGGGACATATTTTGTTCCTTGGCCATTTTTACAGAAACCCGATCCAGATCATGAAGCATCGTTGCACAGCATATTTCACGCCCGCATATCCCCATACCCCGAAGTATTCTGGTTTCCTGGCGAGCCCCTATTTGTCTCAGCTCGATTCGCGACCGGAATTTCTGAACGAGATCCTTAACGAGTTCCCGAAAGTCCACACGATTTTCTGCGGTGAAAAAGAAAATGACTTTACTTTTATCGAATAAGCACTCCACATCGACAAGCTTCATGGGAAGATTACGCTCGACGATTTTCTGTTGGCAATACTCCTGCGCCTCCTTCTCAAGTTCCTCGTTTGAATCCTGAACGGTGGAGTCTTCTTCCGAAGCGAGCCTTTTTACCTTTCTCATACAAGGGGGTATTCGATCCGCGGGGGTGGAATGGATTTCTGTTACTACCAATCCGAAGGCAGGACCGCTCTCAGTCTCCACAATGACATGATCATTCTTATGCGCAGGTATATCGGCCGAATCAAAATGGCAGATCTTGCTGCTTCTCCGGATCTGCACCCCTACGATATTTCTCAAGAAAATAACCCTCTTTCACATTATTTCGGGGCGAGTTTAAACATCATCGCCTCCAAAGTCAATTGTTTGTTGGCATTCCGTTCCAGGGCCCTGGAAGCTGCCTCAACCGCCTGAATACTTTTCAGAAGTGTGGACACGGAAGAAGCTCCTGCAATGATCTCTATGATGTCCATACGGTCCCGATAGACAACCAGGCCGTCACTTCCCGTTTCCTTGAGCGTCAGGGCATCTCGAAAACAAATTTTTAATATATCGAGGCGCTGGGAGGCATCTTCTCTGTCTTTTCCAAAGTCCATGGTAAGCAAACCTATGAGCCCCTTCTGATACAGCGAAAAAAGATTTGCAAGAGCTTCATCCCTAGTAACAAGATACGTTTTCCGATTCATTTCCATGGCGAGCCCAGGACTCCCGCCGGAACTTGCCGCCAGGAGCCGGGCTGTTAGCGGATCTAGACCGATATTATCATGAAGGTATTGAGAAACCACTGATATGGGCAAGGGCCCAAAACGAAGTCGCTGGCATCGCGAGAGGATCGTTACGGGTAAATGCCTCGGGCGAGTTGTAATGAGGATCAGAATATTCAGCGGTGAAGGCTCTTCAAGCGTTTTTAACAGGGCATTAGCTGCTGCCGGATTCATCTTTTCAGCCTCATCCAGGATGAATACGCGCTGCTTTCCCTCAAGAGGCCTGAAGCTCATTTTATCCTGCAGGGCACGAATCTCGGCAATCCGGATAAAAGTGCCTTGCGGTTTTACCGTCACGATGTCGGGATGGGTGCCCCGGGCGGCTTTACGGCAGGATAGGCAGGAACCACAGGCATCATCGTCGCTTGCCTCGCAGTTGATCGCACTTGCAAAAATTTCCGCCAGGGTCCTTTTGCCGGTTCCCCCAGGCCCATAAAAAAGATAGGCATGTGCAACCCGCTTTTTCTCCATGGCACTGCGGAGGACCCGAATCTGTTTATCGTGGCCGTATATATCCTGGAATGGCATGGAATAATCCTTCAGGTTGTTTTCTAATTCCGGGAGCTGCCGTTTTTTTTCGATTCCAGCCAGGGCAGGAGGATGCCGAGCACATCGAGATGAATTGCTTCAACGGCTCTGGAAGCGTCTATAATCCTGAAACGCTGTGGTTCTTTTCCTGCAAGAGATAAATACCCTTCACGGATTGCCTGGTGAAAAGCCATATCCTCCTGTTCGAAACGGTCTTCCGCCGACTGTCCATTGCGATGACCGGATATTCTTGCCTTGGCGCGTTTCAGGCCAATCTCAGGTGGGATATCGAATAATATCGTCAGGTCGGGACTTCTGCCGGCGGTGGCAAATGTGTTGATCGTTGCAATGAGCGAGAGATCGAGCTTCCGGCCATGGCCCTGATAGGCCAAAGTTGCATCAGTGAAGCGGTCGCAGAAAACGATTTTCCCGGCGTCAAGAGCGGGAATGATAACATCCTGCATATGCTGGATGCGGGCTGCTGTAAACAGGAGAAGCTCGGCCTCTCCGGAAATGATGATGGTGTTGCGGTTAAGAAGCAGCTCCCTGATTTTGATGCCAAGGGGAGTCCCGCCAGGTTCGACAGTGAATAAATAATGAACAGGCAAATCGGCCGCGACACGTTCAATCATGGCAAGCTGCGTCGTTTTGCCGCAGCCTTCGATCCCTTCAAAAGTAATTAAGAACCCCATGAGGGTTTACCTCAAAAAGAGAAAAGGGAAATGTCCCTGATCGAATAGCAGGGACATTTCCCCCGTGTCATAAGTGCAGCGTCTTACTTCTCTTCGCCGGGAATGATTGCTTCCACGGGACACTGATCCGCACAGGTACCACAGTCGGTGCAGAGATTTGCATCGATAACATACTTGTCTTCACCTTCACTGATGGCCTGAACAGGACATTCATCCTCGCAGGAACCACAAGCGATGCACTCGTCAGTAATTACGTAAGCCATTTCAGTAATCCTTTCTTATTGATAGGATCGCTGCAATCAGGCAGCGACGACCTCTTTAACCTCCGGGATTTCCTTCTTGAGATAATTCTCAATACCGTTCTTCAAGGTCATCTGAGACATGGGACAACCTTTACACGCCCCCACCAGCTTTACCTTGACAACCCCATCACCCGATACGTCCACCAGCTCAACGTCTCCACCATCGGCCTGAAGATTGGGACGAATTCGGTCCAAAGCCTGTTGAACCTTCTCTTTCATTTCGATAACCTCCTGACTGTTGAAAACTTATACATTTTTTACAAAAGCGCAATATCAGTGGGGCATTCTTCGAACCATCTGCTTCATCAATGTCTTCGCCAGATCAGATAGATCCGGCTTGAAGATCACATAAGTTTTTTCAATGGAATGGGTGGCATTCCACATGACAGTTCCCGTGGAAGCCTCCACCACTTTCATGGTTAATCCCACTTTGGCAATTTTGTCATCGTTTACTACGGTATAGTTCCAATAATCAATATCTACAACAAGAAAAGCATCGATGTTATATATATGTCCGATTTGCCTGCTCATTTCCGGATCTGAGAAGTTCACCAGCTTGAGCTTGGCAAGATAGGCCGCTTTAACTTTGGTAAATTCTTCGTTACTCTTACTCTGCTTATCGATCACTTCACCCCCGACAACGGAGGTAAACCAATTTTTATCAATAAGAATCTCGGCAATGGTTCTATCTACCGAATTTTTCGCCTCCCCATATGGAAAAGCCTCGATCGGAAGGACACCGATTCTCTTTGGATGAAAAGTCCCGGCCTCTGGGGCGAGCTGGGAATAGCGGAGGTTTCCGCAAGCGATAAGAACCAGCAGAAAAAAAAATATAGCACCCCGAATTCCGGCTCTACTTTCCATCCAAGTACCTCCCTGTTGGCGTCAAACCGGGGGTGTCATCATGACCACCCACCCAATTGCGCATAAGCCCGCGATTATATAAGCGGTTTCGAGAAGTCCTTCGAGGAAGACGCCCGAAAACCTGGCCCTTCTATCACAAAGTTTTAAACAAATCCATATGTAAAATATGCATAGTAGAAGGATCCAGGCGAACCATGACGTCCAACCGGCCGGGTAAGAAACGATGAGAATTCCAGTTATTAGAATGGCAAGATCTTTGAGCAGACGGGTCGTACGCTCCTTGCCTATAAGCACTGCTATGGTCTCCCGGCCTATAAGCCGGTCACTCTGGATATCGAGAATATCCGACAATACCGATCGGGTGAAGACAAGCGTAAAAGTAAAAAGAAAAGCAATGATGAGCCCCGAGGTCAGCTCCGGACCGGCTTCAAAGCGTGGAACAAGCGACGTCACCAATGCCCAGGCCAGCGCCATGGCGACATTCTTCGAGCCGGGCAGGTCCCTGAAGCTTCGGAACCGCCATCGGTCAGGCAGAAGTGTGATGTTATATAGAATGCCAAGCGCAGTGAGGGCAATCAGCAGAATAAAAACCGATGGGCCGGTAAAGGCGGCACTGGCCAGAGCCAGAACCATGGCAGAGCAGGAAAGCCCCATGGCTATTTTATCATGCTGGAGATAAAACTCTTCTCTAAAAGAGCCTATGATACTGGTTTTTTGACTGATTAGCCGGTTGAAGGTATGCATGGCAAAAACATAAAGGGCAGCAGTCAGGACATTCCTGATATGAATATTGAAGCTTTGCAGAATCATACCGACCAGGGAGAGACATGCTGCGCCGATGGCGGAGTAAAGATCCGTTTTGATCATCATGATCCACAGACGGAAAAGTCCGGCGATTTTGCTCTTTTTTTCACCCGGTCGGCCGGCCAGGTAATCCACAACGCGGTCTATAATCCAGTTTGGCGTTGAAGCTCCGGCAGATACACCAATTTTCTCATATCGGTCCAATGGGATATCCTTGATATCTTCCGTCGATTCTATGTGAAAAGTCGGAGTTCCCCCACGAGAGGAGAGGGATGCCAAACGCCTTGTATTGGCGCTGTTTTTCCCCCCGACGATAAATACGACATCCATTTCTGCGGCAAGTTCCTTTACTTCTTCCTGCCTTTTTTTGGTCGATTCACAAATCGTATCAAATACCTGGAGATTGGGGAATCTTTCCTGGGCTTTTTGTACGATCCTCTTATACGTCTCCATATCCTGCGTCGTCTGGGCAACGATACAGACCTGGTTCAGGGAAGGGAGATTGCAGATGTCTTCCGGATGGCCGATAGCAATGCCTCTGCCGAGAGAATAGCCCATCAGTCCGTTCACCTCGGGGTGCCTACTGTCACCGACAATAAGAATCGTCCGGCCCTGGGCGGCATGCTTCTTGATGATAGCTTGAACCCGGGCAACCTTCGGACAGGTTGCATCGACAATTCTCAGGTTTTTTTCTTCAATTTTTCTGCGTTCTCCGGGTGAAATCCCGTGGGCCCGAATTAGTATGGTCGCTCCAGACTGGCAGCGATCCAAATCCTCGGGACCACTGATGGGTACGACCCCTCTCTTCAAAAGGAGGTCAATGGTCTGGGGATTATGTATCAGGGGACCATAGGTATATAGTGTCTCACTCCCTTTGTTCTGGGCGAGATCGAGCACTATATCCACTGCTCTTCGAACTCCCATGCAGAAGCCCGCCGTACTGGCAAGTTTTACACCCATGCCCTGTGCCTCTTAAGGATTGGTCTGATGAAATCCAGAAACAGCCTATATCATTTTATACCGGCATAAATGAAAAATTCCCGGTTTCCAGCAGGGCCGATAAGGGGTGATTCACAGGTACCATAAACTCCGAGACCTTCCCGGCTGCAGAATGAGGATATATCGTCGAGGACCCTTTCATGAAGATCGGGGTTGCGAACAACGCCGCCCTTTCCGACCTCGCCTCGCCCTACCTCAAACTGTGGTTTGATGAGGGCGATCAGGAAGCCTTCATCCCGGAGAAGCTTGATTACTGCTGGGATTACAAGCTTCAGAGAGATAAACGATGTGTCAATTGCTGCCATATCCAGCGTATCGACCATGCCTTCCCCCGTGTAATTTCGAATGTTCATTCGCTCAATGCAGACGACGCGGGGATCCTGCCTCAGGCGCCATGCAAGCTGACCGTATCCCACATCCAGGGCGTAAACCTTCCTGGCCCCTTCCTGAAGAAGGCAATCTGTGAATCCTCCTGTTGATGCGCCAACATCAAGGACGATCATTCCTTCAACCCGGATCCCGAAAGTATCCAGGGCTCCCTTCAGCTTCAACCCTCCGCGGCTCACATAAGGATGATCCTCACCGACGAGGCGTACCAGGGCATCCGGAGACAGTAAGTGCCCCGCTTTATCGATCCTACTGTCATCGACCAGGACGTGTCCGGCAAGAATGATGGCCCGGGCGCGCTCCCGTGTCTGCACGAGACCCCGATCCACAAGAAGTCTGTCAAGCCGGACCCTGACCATTTTATCTCCTGTATGTCATTTATCAATAATGGTGATTTATTTCTTCTTTGATATCCGATTATTGACTATTCTGATGGGTTTCCTTGATGATGCGACGGGCTGCTTCGGCAATTCCTTCTGCATCAAGATCAAACATCTTTCTCAGTTCAGTCTGAGATGCGTGCTCGACAAAATGATCCGTTACTCCGAGACGGTGAACCGTCACATCGCCGATCCCCATTCGTTCCAGGCATTCAAGGATGGCACTTCCGAATCCTCCCATCAGGACATTTTCCTCTACGGTAAGAATCCGTCTGCACGTCAGGGCGCAATCACGAATAAGGATCTCATCCAGCGGCTTGATAAACCTTGCGTTGACCACTCGGACTTTCCATCCCTCCTCCTGAAGCATTCTGGCGGCATCTATGGAGGGGGGGACACAGGACCCTATGGCCACAATCGAGAGATCATCTCCTTCCAGTAAAATCTCTCCTTTCCCGATCTCCAGAAATTTCGGCATGCTATCCAGGGGAACTCCCATTCCAACACCTCGAGGGTACCGGACAGAAGCCGGACTGCCGCAGGTTACAGCCGTTTTTAGCATATGCTGAAGCTCGTTTTCATCCTTGGGAGCCATCACGATCATATTCGGTATGGAGCGTAGATAGGCATAATCGAATAAGCCATGATGCGTCGGTCCGTCGTCACCAACGAAGCCCCCGCGATCCAATGCAAATACTACAGGGAGATTCTGGAGGCAGACGTCATGGAGAATCTGGTCGTATGCCCTCTGCAGGAATGTCGAGTAAATGGCCACAACCGGAATAAGCCCCTCTGTTGCCATGCCGGCTGCGAATGTTACACCATGCTGCTCGGCGATCCCCACATCAAAGAAGCGTCCTGGGAATTCCTTCGCAAATTCGTCCAGACCGGTACCCTCGCACATTGCGGCCGTGATTGCCACAATGCGCGTATTCTCCCGCGCCAGGCGGGTAAGTGTGCTGCCGAGCACGTGCGTATAGGTTGGGAATTGGGAAGCTGCTGGAACGGGATCTCCCGTCTTGATATCAAATGGCCCGATGCCATGAAATTTAACCGGCTGCTCTTCAGCCAGCCTGTATCCCTTCCCTTTCCTTGTCAGGATGTGGATCAGGAATGGTCCGGGCAGTTCCTTGACGTTCTGCAAGGTTCTGATGAGATGATCAATACGATGGCCTTCAAGGGGGCCGACATATGTGAAACCAAGATCTTCAAATAATGCGCCCGGCACAATGAAAGCCTTCAGAGCTTCTTCGACCTGCCTGGTCAGGCGGACCATCTGTTCTCCGATGCCGGGAATTTTCCTGAGGACCGATTTGACTTCCGTCTTAATTCTGGTGATGGTCTGCCCCGTCATCAGGCGGTTCAAGTAAGCGGACATTGCACCCACGTTGGGAGAGATGGACATCTCATTGTCGTTGAGAATGATGATCAGATTCTTGTTCCGTGCACCGGCCCAGTTCAGCCCTTCATAGGCCATGCCTGCCGTCATGGACCCATCGCCGATGACGACGATGATCTTGAAGTCTTCCTTCTTGAGGCATTTGGCCTCTGCTATACCCGCTGCGGCGGAGATGGATGTGCTGCTGTGGCCGACATTAAAGACATCGAAAACACTTTCTTCACGCCGGGGGAACCCGCTGATCCCTCCTTTTTGTCGAAGGGTATCAAATTTTTCTTTTCGGCCCGTAATGATCTTGTGAGCATAGGACTGATGGCCCACATCCCAGATCAATTTGTCTCTGGGCGTATCAAAAACATAATGAATGGCCAGGGTCAACTCCACTGAACCAAGGGATGAAGCGAGATGGCCTCCCGTCCGGGATACCGTACGAACAATCTTTTCCCTGATTTCCTCCGCAAGGATCTTGAGATCGCTCAGATCGAGCTTTCGTACATCTTCCGGGTATTGAATCCCGTTTAGGATCTCCCGGCGGATATCATGATTTTCTGGCTGCGACATACTCTGCAATCATCCTTAATGGATCAGCTCGATGATCAAGCAGGGAGAGGGCGTCAATTGCCTGCTCAACAAGCGATGCAGCTTTTTTCCTGGATTCTTCCAGACCCATGAGTGCAGGATAGGTCAATTTCCCACTCTGTGCATCACTTCCCGTTTCTTTACCCATGGTGCGGCTGTCACCCTCAACATTTAAAATATCATCGGCGATCTGGAAGGCCAGGCCGATCTTCCGGCCATATTCCGTCAGGGCGGCCGTCTCCCTCTCATCGGCACAGCAAAGCAGGGCGGCGGATTTGATGGACACACCTATCATTGCCCCTGTTTTTCGCTGGTGGATGAACTCAAGCGCGGCCCTTTCCGGTTTCGCACCCTCGGAAATAATATCGGCCACTTGTCCTCCAACCATTCCATATACACCTGCTGCTTCCGAAATGCCATGGATCACATCAAGGAGTTTGCCATGATGTACGTTGCTCCGCAGATCTTCGGAGGTGAGGATGTGGAAAGCTTCGGTCAAGAGGGCGTCCCCGGCAAGAATCGCGATAGCCTCCCCAAAAACTTTGTGGCTCGTCAGGCGGCCGCGACGGAAATCATCATTATCCATGGCTGGTAAGTCATCATGAATAAGGGAGTACGTATGGATCATCTCGAGGGCACAGGCCACAGGTATGATCGCTTCCATACTGCCCCCGACAGTCTCTGCAGCGGCAAGGCAGAGTATGGGGCGGATCCTTTTGCCGCCTGAGAACAGGCTATACCGGATAGCCTGGAAAATAACCGGCGGATAGACGTCATCCGGCGGAAGATAGCTGTCCAGTGCCGCATCGACTATCTTCTTTCTGGCTTGGAGATATTCCTCCAGGTCAAAGCGGTCAGCACATGTCATTTCACTCTTCCTCGAAGGGTTGCGGGACCATTCCACCGCTTTCCCTAGTGAGGATCTCGACCCGGCGCTGGGCTTCATCGAGTTTTTTTTCGCAGAATCGTGTTAGTTTGATTCCCTCTTCAAAAGCCTTGAGAGATTCTTCGAGGGGCAGTTCCCCCGATTCCATTTTCTTGATAATCTCCTCAAGCTTTTTAAGAGCTTCCTCAAAATTTTCCTTGGCCATTTTAATTTTCCTCATGCTTGTCGGTCACCCTGGCATGGATTTGCCCTGATGATAGAATGATATTCAGTGCCTGTCCCGTTTTAACTTCATCAGCCTTACGTACGAGGTGTCCATCGGGCCAGGTCTGTGTGATGCTGTATCCCCGCCTTAGCACGGCGAGGGGACTGAATGAATCAAGGAGAGCGATCTGCCCTGCCAATTGCTTTCTCAAGTGTTCTAGGCGATTCCGGAAGGCGGTATCGAGGATTGCCTGGTTGTTGCCCAATATAATCTGTTCGCGTTGAATCCTGGATATGGGACCACTATACTGGAGCCGAACCTTAAGATTCTTTATGGTATGACTCCTGGCCTCAATCGTCCTTCCGAGAAGCATGCGGAGTTTCTCCAGGCGGTCATCGATTGCCAGCCGGCCATCCGCGATAAGCCGCACCGGATCAACGATTCGGCTCACCATGCCTGCCAGGCATTGCTGTTCCTGCCTGATGCGCTGACCGCTGAGATGAACCAGGCGGGAAAGAAATACCTCGATGCGGCGCTTCAGCTCATTGTGACTGGGAACGACGAGTTCGGCAGCAGCAGATGGCGTAGGTGCCCGGAGATCCGCCACGAAGTCGGCAATGGTGAAATCCGTTTCATGGCCGACGGCTGAAATAACGGGGACGGAACACTGATATATAGCCCTGGCCACCCGCTCATCGTTGAAAGGTGCAAGATCCTCCAGGGAACCTCCGCCTCTTGCCAGGATGATCACATCTACCGCTTCTGCAAGCTCCATGGCGGCAATGGCATCGACAATTTCCAACGGGGCTTCTGCTCCCTGGACTCTTACCGGTGCAATCAGGATGTGAACCGAGGGGAATCGCCGTTTTGTGACATGGAGAATATCTCGGATCACCGCCCCGGTGGGAGAGGTGATAACACCAATCCTGCCGGGAAGAAAGGGAATGGCCTTTTTTTTTGCCTGGTCAAAGAGCCCTTCCGCCTGCAATCGTGCCTTCAGTTGTTCAAAAGCCTTCTGCAGCGCTCCAAGCCCCCTGGGCTCTGCAAAGTCAACAATTAGTTGATATTCCCCCCGGGGCGGATAAACGCCCAGCCGGGCCCGGCAGAGGACGGTCATTCCGTCTTCGAGGATAAAGGAGGGGCTAAAAGCTGATTTGTCAAAAACTGTGGGACGGAAGATAACGGATCGGATCTGGCTCTGGTCATCCTTCAATGTGAAATATACATGACCGGAAGGAGGGCGCCTCAAATTGGAGACCTCGCCTTCCACCCAGATCATGGGGAAGCTTTCTTCGAGAAGCTCCCTGATCTGTGCATTAAGGGAAGAAACCGTCCAAATCTTGGGCTGCGTTGAAGCCATTATAAGCTCACTTTGACCATCGACTCCGACCTATCAGATTGTAAAGGCACTGACAAGACAGTTTTCCTGAGTATAAAACTTGGACGGCAAAGGAAAAATCCCCCTTAATCCCCCCTTTTCCCAAAGGGGGGATTAAGGGAATTAAGGAGCGCGGCTCTTTCATGAATAACCCTATTGCAAAGCACTGGAGACTTTTGCTCGCCATGACCACGCTAACTATCAGCAGATGCGGGGGACCAGTTCACCTATCGGCAAATCCACTTCCCTGCTGCCGCCGATTACGGTATTCAGGATCAGGCGTCCCCGTTTTCCCTCCCGGACTTGCCCAATGGTGATGGTTTCCCGGCCAAGGGGATGCTCTTGCATACTTCGGAGAACCTTGTCATGATCTTCCGGGGCACAGAATGCCACCATCTTACCTTCGTTGGCCAGGAACAGGGGATCAATGCCCAAAATCTCACAAATACCGCGAACCGCTTCTCTTATGGGAACATTCCGCTCATTGAGGGTGATTTCGAGCCCGGCCTGCTGGGCAATTTCGGCGAGAATGGCCCCGAGACCTCCCCTTGTGGCATCCCGCATGCAGTGGACTTGATTGCTTGCTTCAAGAATTTTCCGGACCAACCCATTGAGAGGTGCCGAATCAGACAGGACAGGAGTTGTCAACCCGAGGTCTTCACGCTGGGCCAGAATGGCAGCGCCATGGTCGCCGATAGGGCCGTTGAGAAGAACCACATCTCCCGCACGGATGCTTTTTACTGATAGGGGCGGTGCATACCGGATCAGGCCGATACCTGATGTTGTGATGAACAGGCCGTCAGCTGCCCCCCGCGGAACGACCTTGGTATCCCCCGTAACTATTCCAACACCCGCGTTTCGGGCTGCATCTGCCATGGATTGGGTAATCCGCTGCAGGCTGTCCATGGGAAAACCCTCTTCAAGCACGAAAGCCGAACTCAGGAATAAAGGTTCCCCTCCACACATAGCAAGATCGTTCACCGTCCCATGAACCGCCAGTGAACCGATGTCTCCTCCGGGGAAAAAGATGGGCTGAACCACATAGGAATCAGTGGTCAAACAAAAACGTGTTTCTCCAATATTGAAGACAGCCCCATCTCCAAGCGGTTCCAGGTAAGGGTTTTTCAATATGGGAAGAAAGGTTTCAGTGATCAGCTCGTGAGAGAGCAGGCCGCCGCCGCCGTGTTCAAGAAGTATTTGATCGAATCTCATAGTCCAATCCTTTGTGAATGTCCCAGCCTCATGTGGCAAGCTGCCTTGCGCCTGCGCAGACCGCCTGGCCAAGGGCAATGCCGCCGTCATTCGTGGGAACAAGGTGATGATGATACACTTTGAATCCTGCCCCCGTCAATGCGGATAAACAATATTCCAGGAGGATGCTATTCTGAAAACATCCGCCGCTCATCGCAACACGGTTCAGGTTCGTCATCTCGCGGATGCGCAAGGCCATTTCCAGGAATGCATCCCGAAGAGTGATATGAAACGAAGCAGCCAGGTCCGCTGTGTCTTTTCCTGTGTATTTCGCTTCAACAACGGCTCTTATTGCTGGCAAAAGATCAAGGATCAGAGGAAAAGGTCGCTCATGTGTGGTGCTGTTCGTAGTAACAGTGGCTGCGGATGGAATAATTTGAAAGGGAAGCGGTGAGCCGATTCCTTTTTCTGCCAAAGCTTCAAGCTCCATGGCCGCCTGTCCCTCGAACGAGACCCGCCGCCGGATACCCAGCAATGCCGCGACTCCGTCAAAGATGCGGCCGAGGCTTGATGTCAAAGGACTGCGGATTCTTTTCTGAAGGACTTGATCCAGGATATCGATCGTTTCCGCCGGAACAAGTTTCAGGTTTTCGACCCAGTTCTTCCAGTCCGCTTCGAAAGCCTCTTTAAGAAGGCTTGCAGCCATTCTCCATGGTTCCAGAACGGCTGCCTCTCCGCCGGGAAGGGGGATGTAGCGGAGATGGCCGGCCCGAATGAAATTTGTTTCCGTGGCGATGAGGAACTCTCCGCCCCAGGCCTGGCCGTCTGTTCCATAACCCGTCCCATCCATGGACAAACCGATCACCGTGCCCGATAGAAGATTCTCAGCCATGCTGCTGACGATATGAGCGTGATGATGCTGAACTTCGATTACTTTTTCTCTTCCAAGCTCACGCGCCGCGCGGGTGCTGAAATATGCAGGGTGCATATCACAGGCGACAAGCGTAGGCTGCCTCTCGGTGATTCTTTCCATGACGCCGATGGTTTCATAAAAGAAATCCCGTGCCTGCGGAGTTTCAAGATCTCCGATGTGGGGGCTGGGAAATGCATAAGATCCTTTGACGATACAGAGGGTGGATTTAACCTGGGCCCCGAAGGCCAGGATGTCCGGATAATCTTGACGGAGCCGGATGGGCTTGGGTGCATATCCCCTGGCCCGCCGGAGAAAGCGTGGCGTATCGGCAACGACTGCCATAATCGAATCGTCGCAACGGACCAGGATATCCCGGTTATGGATGAGAAAGAAATCTGCAATGCCTCGAAGGCGGATTACAGCCTCACGATTCCCAATGCAGATTGGTTCATCCGTCTGATTTCCGCTGGTCATCACCAGGGCCATGAATCCTTCCGAAAGAAGGAGGTGTTGAATGGGCGTATAGGGGAACATGACACCGAGTGTTCCCATGCCGGGCGCGACGGAGGGCGACAGAAGATTCTTTCCAGCCTTTTTTTTGAGTAGAACGATCGGCCGTTCGGCAGACAGAAGCAGTGATTTTTCCCGCTCACCAATCACCGTCAGTCGTTCGGCGGTTTCCAGATCCCATACCATGATGGCAAGAGGTTTTTCCTCACGAAACTTGCGTGCCCGCAACCGATGGACTGCATCATTATGAGCGGCGTCAACCGCCAGATGAAAACCTCCGAGCCCCTTGACAGCGACAATTGCGCCTTTTTGCAGGGCTCCGACAGCATCTTCAAGGGGTGTCGATGTCCGGATGGGGTCCCCATTTTCGTTGAGCAGGGAAAGAGCCGGTCCGCATATAGGGCAGGCATTGGGCTCCGCATGGAAACGCCGATTACCCGGATCCTCATATTCCTGCAGGCATGGGATGCACAACGGAAAGCAGGCCATTGCCGTGTTGGCCCTATCATAGGGAATGTCGTTGATAATGGTCAGACGCGGCCCGCAGTCCGTGCAGTTTATAAATGGGTATCGGTATCGCCGGTCTTTCGGATTGAACATTTCATTCAGACAATTCCGGCAGGTGGCAATATCCGGTGTGATATGAACGTCACCGCACCCGTCCCTTTCACTGGCCAGAATCCGGAAAGCTTTTTCCCTTACAGCAGTTAGAGAGCGTATGGTCTGGGAAGTAATCTGTGCAAGAGGAGGCAATTCATCCCGAACATCCTGCAGGAACGGTTCAAGGGATTCCGCCGGTCCTTCCACCTCGACAATCACGCCGTCCGGCCGGTTCAGAACAAAGCCGGCAAGATGATGCCTGACAGCCAATCTATAAATGAACGGGCGAAAACCTACTCCCTGAACCACGCCTTGAAAATGGCAGCGGATCCTCTTCAGATCTTTATTGTCATTGGTCATGGGATTTTAATAGCCGTTACTTCCTGAATGCATCGATCTTGTCCGTCAGCCATTGAACCCATACATCCAAACCTTCACCTGTTTTGCATGAAACCTCGAAGATCGAAAGATTTCTGTTCAATCCCAGTGCCGCTGTTTTTGCCTTTACAAGATCAAAATCGACATAGGGCAGCAGATCGGTTTTGTTGATGATCATTGCGGCGGACTCCTGAAACATCAACGGGTATTTGGCCGGTTTGTCCGCCCCTTCGGGAGTGCTGAGAATCATGATCTTTGCATTCTCACCAATACGAAATTCTGCGGGACACACCAGGTTTCCAACATTCTCCACGATCAGAAAATCAATGGCATCAAGATTCACTGAAGGCAGGGCTTCACGGATCATGTTCGCATCCATATGGCAGGCGCCGCCCGTATTGATCTGGACTGCCGGGATGCCGAGCGCGGCAACACGATCAGCGTCAAATGTATCCTGGATGTCTCCCTCGATGACGGCAATCCGGTAGCGATCCCGTAGGGCAAGGATGGTTCGCTCCACGAGGCTGGTCTTGCCTGCACCCGGAGAGCTCATCAGATTGATGACATAAATCTTTTTTTTGTCGAAGAGATCCCGGAGGTCCGAGGCCATCCGGTCATTCGCGTCCAGAATGTTTTTTACAACTTGAATCTTCATTACACAGTCACTCCATTAATGACAAAGTAAAAAAATCCCCCTTGATCCCCCCCTTTTTTTTTAGAAAAGGGGGGGATCAAGGGGGATTTTCAATAATACTTGTAGTAGGCGGCGCAGGAACCATCGGTTGACACCATGCATGGCCCGACCGGATCATCCGGGCGGCAGCGGATTTTAAAAAGAGGGCACTGGTCTGGTGTTATTGTACCTTTGAGGACATCTCCACAGGCGCATCCTGCCGGTTCCGAAGAGACCGGATCGGGAATAGAGAAACGTGCCATAGCATCAAAATCCTGAAATTCATGCCGGAAGCGGAGACCGCTGTCCGGTATGGCTCCAAGACCTCTCCAGTGTGTCGTTTCAGGCTCGAAAACAACATTGAGTATCTCCTGCGCTTTTTTGTTGCCGGCTGCTTTAACACCCCTGGCATATTGGATTACCACGTCTGGTTTATTCCCGGCAATCTGGAGAAGAATCATGTAAATGCCTTCCAGAATATCCACCGGCTCGAATCCGGTGATCACCGCCCCACGGCCCGCTTCGGTAATAAACCGGTATGAGTCTGCGCCGATAATAATACTTACGTGGCCCGGACAGAGGAATCCGTCTATACGGAGTTTCGGATCGTCCATCAGGATCTTCATGGCCGGGGGAATCAGTTTGTGTATGGAAAAGACAGAAAAATTGTTTATTCCTTTTTCCCTGGCGCTCAGCACGGATGCCGCCAGTGTAGGGGAAGTAGTTTCAAAGCCGATACCCAGAAATACAACCTGTCTGTCCGGGTTCTTTTCGGATAGGCTGACGGCATCGGATGGGGATGCCACAACCCTTATATCCCCATGGTCCGCCTTGATTTTCTGCAGGGTCATCCCACCGCAACCGGGAACGCGAAGCATGTCCCCGTAGGTTGCCAAAATGACCCCATCCTGCCGGGCTAAAAGAAGACTGCGATCGATATCCGCAGCCGCGGTAACGCAGATGGGGCAACCGGGGCCGGAAATCAGGCGTATATTTTCCGGTAACAGGGCGCGTATACCGAAGCGGCCGATTGCAGTCGTATGGCTGCCGCATACTTCCATAATCGCAACGTTGCGATCAAGTTGATCGGCTATTCGTTTGATGCCAGTCAGCAGTCCGCGGGCGAGGGCGGGATCGCGGTATTCGTCAATAAATCTCATTCTCAATCAGTTCTTTTAAAAGGGCGAGATCTTCCCTAGCCTGTTCTTCATCCACTTTATGGATGGCGTAACCGGCGTGACAGATAACGTAATCACCCACCTGTATATCTTCATCAAGAAGGTCGAGATAAGCCTCACGGCGTGTTCCGCTGATATCAATTACGGCGAGATTATGTTCCGTATCAACGGATAGAATTTTTCCAGGAAAAGCAATACACATGGTTCCATTACTCCACATCTATTTCAATCAGCTGCAGCTCCTCGGTGCCTCCGGTCAGGAGTACATCCGAACATTTACACTTCGGACATGCCGCCTCATAGGCAACGACTTCGTATTCCCGATCACAGGAAAAGCAGTACAGTATCGCCGGCCGAATGTCAAATTCAAGCAATGCTCCCTCGGCTGAGGTTCCTTCGGCCTGGATATCGAATGCAAACTTCAGGGCTTTCGGTTCAACGCATGACAGTCTGCCGACCGAAAGTTTTACGGTGGAAATATGCTGAAAACCCTTCTTCATAGTGTATCCTTTAAGAATTTCCAGTAGGGATTGAACCAGGGACAGCTCATGCATGGTTCGCCCTCACCGGTATAATATCCAGGTTGGCCAATTCTTTTAGAAGCAGGCTTTCCATGGCATCATAACGATTCTCCATGGTTCCGGTCATTGAAAGATCCATGCCGCCATATATTTCCGGGACGATGCATAGGAAAATAACTTCCGGACACTCTCCCAGCAGTTCCGCCTGCAAAAGCACATCGGGAAACTGCACCTCATGAGCCGATGTTGGCGGCGGAAGGTACAGTGCCATATCCTTTTTTTCAAAACGGTACAAGGAACCGGGATAGTCCTGAAGCTTCAGGACATCGATGACGATGAGGGTCTTGCAGCTGCAAATCGGATCGAGGAGCTTAAAGCCCAGGGTTCCCCCATCCAGTACTCGGATGTCATCAGGCAAACGGTATCGTTCGGAAAACCTGCGGATAAAATGCACGCCGAATCCCTCGTCGCCGAGCAGGATGTTACCCAATCCCAGGATAGTGAGCCGATTCCCCTCCTGATTATGGTCGTCCATCATTTTAACGATACCATCCCGTAAATGTAAAAAGGGGGCGTATAAACCCCGCCCCCTTATCATTTTAATTCCGGTTAAGAAACTTACTCGTGGTCTTTCCTGAACACAACCCCGCTGATCATCGACGATATCGTTCCTTCCTTAAACATCACGTCATACCAGAAGGCCATATAGATATGGAAGGCGATGAAAAGAATGAACAGCCACATAAGGATGTGATGGAACCACCTCACCATGGCCAGTCCGCCCATCAGCGTTTCAAAAGGTTTAAGGATATTGTAGACGATGGCCGTCAATCCCGCATGATAACCTGCCCCCATCAGGATCAGGCCCGTCAGGACGATCAGCAGCACCATGACCAGCACTCCGGCATAGGCGACGGATTGAAGCGGTCCGTAAAGGTAATTATGCTCGGACGGCTCCTTGGAGACCAGGGCGTAAAATTTCACCTGTTTGATGGTGTTTTTTATATCCGTCCAGGCGAAGAAATCTTTCCAGTCAGCATGAAAACTGGAGAAGAAGGCAAGATACACCCGCCATATAAACAAGAATGTCAGGATCACCCCGAAGAGGATGTGCCAGAAACGATAATTCCCTGAGGTGAACTTATTGACGGTCTCACCACCGAATACCGTATATGGCGATGCGATATAGAACCCGGTGGCAATCAGGATGAATATGGTTATTGCCATTGCCCAGTGGTTGATCCGAATGGCCACTGACCATTCTTTTTTGGGAGTAATATTTTCCACGGTTGCCTCCTTGGCCGATCAGGCGACCTTGAATTTTCTGACTTCGTTGGTTTTCGGATCGATGATGTGGACCGCACATGCCATACAGGGGTCGAATGAATGGATGGTCCGCAGAATTTCCAGGGGCTGATCCGCCTTGGCAAGCTTTGTACCCACCAAGGATTCCTCGTATGGACCGCGTTTTCCCACACTGTCTCTGGGCGAGCAATTCCATGTTGAGGGAACTACGGCCTGGTAGTTGGCGATTACCTTGTTTTCAATGCGAATCCAATGCCCGAGCGCTCCTCGCGGTGGTTCCGTCAATCCGCGGCCTTCTCCCTTGTCAGGTACGTCACATTTCGTCCAGGTACTGGTGTCACCGGTCTTGACGTTGGTAATGAGTTCATTCACCCATCCTTCGATCTGGTCACCCACATATTTGGTCTCAATGGCTCGAGCCGCCGTTCGGCCGAGTGTCGAGAACAGAACGGTCGCCGGTAGTCCGGTGGCCTTCAAAGTGCCGTCAACGAGATCCTTGATCTTCTTATGACCCTGGGCATACCCGACGATAAGCCGTGCCAGAGGGCCTACTTCCATGGGTAGATTGTCATAGCGGGGTGCCTTGCACCACGTATATTTCTCATCACCCTTGACATGACCATCCGGGCCAAAGCCAGTGTAATCGGGATCCGTTGTTCCTTTATAGGGATGAAGAGGCTCCTTACCCTTATACCAGGAGTGGGTAGCCTCTTCTGTGATCTTCATCTCATCCAGTTTCACGATGCCTGCCAGGTTGCGGTTCTTCACGATACCCGGAGGGAAGAGATATTCGCTTCCGGAGTCATCCAGCGGGAATCCGCCATAGCAAAGATAGTTTTTCACACCGCCGCCGACTCCCTGGAGCCCCTCATCCTTATAGTACGTAGCCGCCAGAAGAACGTCGGGGATGTAAGCGGTTTCCACAAAATTATTGAGCTCCTTCAGTCTGAAGAGATACTCGCCGAGCCGGCTGGCATCGAGGGCGTCCATAACGGAGGTTACGCCACCGACTACCAGGGTCTGCGGATGCGGGTTTTTGCCGCCGAAGATCGCCATCATCTGGGCTCCAAGTTTCGATACCTGGAGGGCATCCAGGTAATGGGAAGCAATGATCAGGTTGGCCTCGGGGGGCAGCTTGAAGGAGGGATTGCCCCAATAGCCGTTGGCAAATGGGCCAAGACGGCCTGACTTTGCAAACTTGGTCAGTCTGTCCTGAACCGCCTTATAATGTGTCGCCGAACAGTTATATGGGTTGGGAGAATATGCCCTCGCCATTTCCACTGCCTTGGCCGGATTCGCACCGAGTGCGCTGACGATGTCCACCCAGTCCAAGCCGTGCAGGTGATAGAAATGCATGATATGATCATACAGGTACTGGGAACCCTGGATAAGGTTCCGGATTATTCGCGCATTCCTCGGCGCTTTGATCTTGAAGGCATCCTCACAGGCGAGAATGCTGGCTTCATAATGGGCGAAGGTGCAGACCACGCAAAATCTCTGAACCATCAGACCCGCATCCCGCGGGTCACGCCCCTTGAGGATCGTTTCGATGCCGCGCCAGAGTGTGATGCTGCTCC
>JBEKJA010000001.1:0-26565 GCA_050011475.1 Syntrophales bacterium | reverse complement strand
GCCGAGATTCCGGGCTCCACAGACAAAGGGAATAGAAAACTTTGTCTTGTCAATATGGCATTCTTCATCGGCTGGCGTGAGAACTTCACTCTCATCGATATAGTCGATTTTCAGGGCCTCAAGGATCTGCGCTTCCACAAAATGGCCGATACGGGCCTTCGCCATGACCGGAATGGAAACGGCTTTCTTGATCGCCGCAATCATGGAGGGATCCGACATTCTCGCTACGCCGCCGTCTTTCCTTATATCCGCCGGTACCCGCTCCAATGCCATGACTGCAATGGCTCCCGCCTCTTCAGCGATTTTAGCCTGCTCGACGTTCGTCACATCCATAATGACGCCGCCTTTGAGCATTTGCGCCAGTTGTATATTCAATTCGTGTCTTTTTGTAATATCCACTTTTCATCTCCTCCTTTTGCTTCCCGTTGCATACTATTCACTTTGTCCCTTATTTCCGGATTGCATCTCTAATTACACTACGCCAAACCCCGCTCCCCGTCAAGACTCATCCGAGAATCCGGTTCGTTGATACTGCTACCAGAATGTTCGTACCTTTACCCCCCTGCCATGAAGATAATCCTTGATATCGCCGATTGAATATGTCCGATAATGAACCATGGAAGCTATCAAGGCTGCATCGGCTACTCCCTGTGTGAGAACTTCATAAAGATGCTCCGGCTTGCCTGCTCCACCTGATGCTATGACAGGAATCTTCACATTGGTGGATATCAGGCGGGTCAGCTCAAGCTCATAACCATCCTGGGTTCCATCGGCATCAATTGAATTAAGACAAATTTCCCCTGCACCCAGACGCTCTGCTTCCCTGGCCCACCACAGGGCATCCATCCCCGTGTAGAGCCGACCCCCATGGATCACGATTCCATATCCCGATGGCGTCTTTTCCGTCCGATCAACCCGTTTAACATCCATGCCCAGTACGACACATTGGCTGCCAAAAGCTTTTGCCCCTTCAGAGATGATCACGGGATTCTTTACCGCTTCCGAATTGACACTTATCTTTTCCGCTCCCGCAAGGATCACCTGGCGCATATCTTCCACATTCCGGATTCCACACCCGACGGAAAACGGAATAAAAATTGTTTCCGCTACACGACGAACGACATCAATCATGATATCCCGCGCCTCCGCCGATGCGGTTATATCATAAAAGACGATTTCATCAGCACCCTGCTCGTAATAAGTTCTCGCCGCTTCCACTGGATCCCCGATATCAATATTGCCAACAAACTTGATTCCCTTGGTGAGCTTGCCAGCCCGAACATCCAGGCATGGAATGATTCGCTTACTGAGCATGGGATCCTCTCCAGCTGCAGAAATTTTCCAGGATCTTCAGACCCGCACGGCCGCTCTTTTCGGGGTGGAATTGAGTGGCTACAAGACTGCCATGGGCTATTGCGGAACAAAAAGATATGCCATACTCCGTCCGCCCTGCAACCCAGGTTTCATCGGCAGGAGCGGGGTAATATCCATGGACGAAATAGAACTCCGCTCCTTTCGGGATACCATCGAAAACAGGGTGGCCTATCATGAAAACCACTTCGTTCCAACCCATGTGAGGGATCTTCAGGGGCTGTTTCCCCCTTTTCAAACCATCAGGAAAGCGCCGGACCGATCCAGGCACAATACCCAGGCATGGCGTGTCATTCTCTTCGCTGTATTCAAAAATAACCTGGGTGCCTAGGCAGATACCCATCAGGGGTTTGCCCGCCTGAATCCAGTGTTTCAAAAACTTTCCCAATCCCGTCCGGCGAAGGTTCTCCATGGCTTCTCCAGCGGCACCCACACCTGGAAAAATCACATGGGTCATTTCAACAAGTCTATCCGTTTTATTCGTTATTTCGAATGGTTGCTTGATATATTGGAGCGCCCTGGCCACACTGGTCAGGTTCCCCGCTTTATAGTCTATGATCCCAATCATAAATTTGTTCCGCCTTCACAATAAATCCTATTATTATAATCGTAAGCAAAATTCATGCAATACTTTTATATAAAATCAATTCGAATACCCGGACAGATAACGAAAGCCCTGATAACTACCACGCCTGACCAGTTCCTGATGAATCGCGTTTAGAACGGAAATCTTAGCCCTGGCCCATTCCGGGGCGACAAAAATATCCTGATAACCCTCCGCCGTCAGGCGTTGGATTACTATTTCCGGTGGAAGAATTTCGAGGATATCACAAACCGTTTCCACATAATCATCCCTGTTCATCAATCGGACCCAGCCGTCCGCACACGCTGTCGCGAGGGTTGTGCCACTAAGGACCAGCAGGGAATGGATTTTGATGCCATGAATGGGAAGCTCCGCCAGGGCTCTGGCCGTCTCAAGGATATCTTCCCGCGTTTCACCGGGAAGGCCGACAATGATATGGACACAGACCAGAAGATTTCTTTGAACCGCCCGCTGTACGGCATCAAAGAAAGCCGAGGCATCATGGCCCCTATTAATCAGGGATAATGTTCTGTTATGAATGCTTTGAAGTCCCAATTCTAGCCACACATGCTGATTTGGAACATAAGAAGCCAGAAGATCAAGAACCGTATCTGGAACGCAATCGGGTCTTGTTCCGACGGAGAGTCCGATCACATTTTCATGGGCAAGGGCCTCGTTGTAAAGGATTCTCAGTTTGTCCACTGGGCCGTAAGTATTCGTAAACGTTTGAAAATATGCGATGAATTTCCCCGCCTTGCGGTGCTGTCGGTAGAAAGCCTGTCCGCTCAGGATCTGATCGGACACGGATGGCAACGGATCTGCCTGACGCAGCCTCGATCCGCGGCCATCACAATATATGCATCCCCCGATGCCCGCTGTGCCATCCCTGTTGGGACAGGTGAACCCCGCATCGATGGGAAGCTTGTACACCAGGCAGCCATAACGATTTCGCCAGTAGCTTTTCAGATCGTAGTATCTCTTATCGTTTTTCCAGAAAAACGGCTTGGTCACAAATGCTCTTTTCCAGTTGTAATTTTGAACGGGATGTTATTGTATTGCCGTTCAGACTGCAAGGATTTCCGGTGGCAATAAAAAATGGTTTATAGTGATTATGACATCGTCGTCGTAGGTGGAGGGCATGCGGGCTGCGAGGCAGCGCTTGCTGCAGCTCGGATGGGTTGCAAAACGCTGATGTTCAATATAAATCTCGACGCCATGGCACTGATGTCCTGCAATCCCGCCATCGGTGGCCTTGCCAAAGGACAGCTTGTCAAGGAAGTGGACGCGCTGGGTGGAGAAATGGGAAAGATTGCTGATAAAACGGCCGTTCACTTCCGAACATTGAACGCTTCCAAAGGACCCGCCGTCCAATCTTCCCGTGTCCAGTGCGATAAGCAACTCTATCGCCTGGCCATGAAAACAGTTTTGGAGAAAGAGCAAAACCTTCATCTCAGGCAGGCTCTCATTACGCGCCTTATCGTTCATCGGGGGTGGGTTGCAGGTGTGGAAGACCAGACAGGGGTGTTTTATGGCAGCAAAGCCGTCATTCTCACCACTGGAACGTTTCTCAACGGCCTGATCCATATAGGCTCCGCACGCCAGAAGGGTGGCCGGGCCGGAGAGATGGCCGCCATTGAACTGTCGGAATGTTTGAAAATCCTTGGTTTTGAAATGGGAAGAATGAAGACCGGCACTCCACCCCGGCTCAGAGCAAATACTATTGATTTTGCACACCTTGTTCGTCAGGATAGTGATCCGGATCCGCAACCCTTTTCATACGCCACACAAAGCCTTCGACAAGAAAAGCTGCCTTCTTTCTTCACCGGAACAACGAAAGAGACCCACCGTTTGATCAGGGATAATATCAGTCTGTCCCCCCTTTACTCAGGAGCTATTCAGGGGATAGGAGCCCGCTACTGCCCTTCCTTGGAAGACAAGGTCATGCGCTTCTCCCAACGGGAAAGCCATCCTGTGACACTTGAGTACGAAGGGCTGGAGACGGAAGAGATTTATGCCAAAGGCCTCGGCAACTGCCTTCCCCTTGAAATCCAGGAAAAGATTGTCCATAGTGTTCCCGGTCTGGAATGCGCGGAAATCATGCGTCCCGCCTATGCCATTGAGTATGATTTCGTTCATCCGACCCAACTGCGCCATACCCTTGAAACAAAAATGATATCGGGACTGTATCTTGCCGGTCAGATCAACGGAACATCCGGGTACGAGGAGGCGGCTGCCCAGGGTCTCTGGGCAGGAATCAACGCTGCCCTCGCCATTCAGGAAAAGTCCCCGTTTATTCTGGACCGTTCTGAAGCCTACATCGGAGTCATGATAGATGATCTGGTGACGCTTGGAGTGGATGAGCCCTATCGTATGTTTACCTCACGGGCGGAGTACCGGCTTATCCTCCGTGAAGACAATGCCATGATCCGCCTTGCGGAAAAGGGCTATGAACTTGGCTTGATATCACAGGCAACCAATACATCCGTTCAGGATAGGATTCGTCAGATAAAAGAGGGTATCGATCGGCTGTCGGCCATAAAGGTATATCCCATAGCGGAAATCAATCAATCCCTTGAAAAAATAGGGATAAATCCAATTCGGAATCCCGTAACGCTTTATGATCTGCTGAAGCGGGACGGTATGACCTACGATAGTCTCAAGCCCCTCGATGGCTGGATACCCATCGCTGATCCCTGGGTGAAGAAAGAAATCGAAATCGAGGCAAAGTACGACGGATACATCCGCCGTCAGTATGAATCTGTTAGAAAACTCAAGGAAATGGAGAAAAAACGGATTCCTCCGGGCTTCGATTACCATGCCATCCCCGGGCTGTCGAATGAGCTCAAGGGGAAGCTGACGCGAGTGGAACCGGCAACTATTGGCCAGGCCTGGCGTATCCCGGGGATGACCCAGGCTGCCCTGTCGGCGATCCTTATCATGATAAAAAAAGTGACTGAATCGTAAAATATTTCAGATAGGTCCCTCCATAATTTTATCCTTATCCATGCCGGACAAATTTGTTGCAATTTTGTATCAAATCATGTAATACAGTAAAATATATAGGAATTTTTCACATAGGATCGTATCTTCGATAGGTAAATTTGATATGCAGGAAATAACTCCTTACAATTATGAAGAATTGGCAGCGCTGCATGCCATTGCGAAAATCCTCGCCCAACCAAGTGAATTAAAAGAGGAATTATCACGTGTCCTTCAGGAGATGAGTAAGGGTTTGGGGATGCAGCGGGGAATGATATCTCTTATTGACCGTGACAAGGGGGAAGCCTGGCTTGATGTCGCCCATGAAGTGAACATCGAGGGATTGGGTGTCACATATAAACCGGGAGAGGGAATCACAGGAAAAGTGGCCCAGACCGGAAGACCCATGGCCATAGCAAATCTGGACCAGGAAATTCACTTTCTGGACCGCACAGGCGCACGCCGCTTCATGAATCGCTCGGAGCTGGCGTTCCTATGCGTACCCATTATCTATGCTGAGCGGGTTGTCGGTGTCCTCTCTGCGGATAAGTCTACCCACGACGTGCAGAATCTTGATCGTGAGCTCAATATGCTGTCATCCGTTGCCGAGTTGATTGCCAAGGCTGTGCACATAAGGGCTCTGGAAGAAGAAAATCGGCGGCTTCGTGATATCATAGGCCGCTCATATGTGCCGACAACGGAGATAATCGGCCATTCAAACGCCATTCAGGAAATTTTTGGATTAATTGCCCAGGTTGCGGATACGAACACCACCGCCTTGATTCATGGAGAAACAGGAACAGGAAAGGAGTTGGTCGCCCGGGCCATTCACCTCAATAGCTCCCGGAAGGATGCCCCCTTTATCGAAGTGAACTGTGCGGCGATGCCCGACACCTTGATTGAAAGTGAGCTGTTTGGCCATGAAAAAGGCGCCTTCACCGGTGCCACCCACCATCGGCGTGGACGGTTCGAGGAAGCCCATGGAGGTACAATTTTTCTGGACGAGGTCGGGGAACTTTCTGCGGCTGCCCAGGCCAAGGTCCTCCGGGTTTTGCAGGAGAAACAGTTTCAGCCTTTGGGATCATCCAAGATTATTACGGTTAACGTCAGGATCATTGCAGCAACAAATCGAAATCTCGAAGAGGATGTGGCCTCGGGCAGATTTCGCACGGATCTCTTCTATCGGTTGAATGTCTTTCCTCTTTATGTCCCCCCCTTGCGGGATCGAGGAAGCGATATTATATTACTGGCAGATCATTTTGTTATGAAATATTCGAAGGAGCTTGGGAAACAGGTGAACAGAATTTCTCCTTCCGTGCTCGATATACTTCTCTCCCATCACTGGCCCGGCAATGTGCGCGAATTGGAGAATAGTATGGAGCGTGCCGTACTTATGACAACAGGGGATGTTATCGAGCCCATTCATTTACCCCCATCGCTGCATCCCAAGACTCGAGAGGCGGAGCGAAAGGAAATCGGGAAATTCGGTGCCATTCTCGAAGCTCAGGAGCGAGCCCTCATCATCGATGCCCTGAAGGAAACAAAAGGTAATCAGAGTCAGGCCGCCAGGCATCTTGGAACGACCAAGCGAATCGTTCAGTATAAGATTCACAAGCTCGGCATTGATACCCGGCAGTTCCGTAGAAGGAAAACTGAACCGGCTAACAACACATAAATGTCTGATCATGAATAGATAAGTACAAAATTGTTTATCCTTTTCCAGTTTAATCTCCCTGGATTCAATACTTCAATAGTAATATCGGTATGTTATGGACAGATATCATCTATTGTTATTGTGGCACATTTTTGGCATTATTAAATGATGTTTGGTGATTTAAGGAGCAAATGGAACATATGTGTCGATTAATAGCTATTACCAGTGAGGAACCCCGGTCACCCATGATGGCCATCCATGCGCTTAATGTCATGAAAGAAGGGCATGATGGTTCAGGAATAGGTTTGCTCATGGCTGATCTCGGCGGGGATTTTCAAAACTTCAAAGGCCTTCCGATTCTCTCGGGAATTTTTTGTGAGGACGGTATTGTGGTACTTGACCGTTTTATGTCGGAGCAAGGCTTCCCCGTACGATATGAAATGTCCATACACCCGTCCGAGGACCCCCCTCCGGGGACACCCAAGCGAGATTTTTACCTGATCCGCGTTTACGACTATCCGGAATCCTGGAATGATATCAGCATTGCGGAAAAAGGTGACAGGCTTATGCAGACCCGTGTCGCCCTCAGAAAACGGGGCGAGGTTGATAACTGCATGATTCTTTTCAGTTTCTGGCCGGACGTTATTATGATCAAGGAGGTGGGAGATCCCCTTACCATCAGCTCTTATCTGCATCTGGACCGTCCAGATTTGCAGGCGCGCATCATGCTGGCTCAAGGCCGCCAGAATACAAACTATGCCATCAACATTTATGCCTGTCATCCTTTCTTTATTGAAGGGATTTCCACCATGACCAATGGAGAAAACACTGCCTTTGTCCCCATCCGTGAGTTCCTGACATCCAGAAACTGCGTAGGCTATAGCGGGTATCAATCCGATTCCGAGGTTTTTACCCATATCCTTCACTACAGTATGAATCATCTCAAGCTTGGAGTGGATATGTATAAGCATATCATTACACCTTTGAAGGATGAGGAACTGACTCAACACCCCGACGGCCGTTGGTTGAAACTGTTGAAACAAAGCTGTCGGCCCCTAATAGTGGATGGCCCGAACTGTGTCATGGGCTGCCTGCCGGACAGAACGCTATTCATGGTTCAGGACAGCAAAAAACTGCGTCCCGGCATTGTGGGGGGGAAGTCGGGCCTGTTCGTTTTCTCCTCGGAGATGTGTGGCCTTGATGCAGCCGTACCGGACCGGAACAAGCATGATGACTTCCAGCCTATGAAATATGACACAGTCGCCGTGGGGCCGGACCGTCAGGAGGTAAAGCGATGGAATCAGTGGGAACCATTGCACCATCCACATTAAGCACAAAGGATCTGCCCTGGCTCATCCGTTGGAGTAAGGAAAAGTGCACGCTTTGCGGCCGCTGCACTGCCGTATGCCCTGTGAAAGCCATCGATCTGGGCGTTCATCGAAAACGGACGCTTCAAGTTTCATTGGGGTTTGAACAAAAACCCAGTAATGTTCATGCGGTGTACCACGGAATCCACCAGAAGACAGCAGTGGAATATGCCTGTATCGGCTGTGCCATGTGCGAATTGGTATGCCCCAACGGGGCCATCGGACCCATTAAAAATGAGGAGATGGACAAGCTCCGCTTCCATATCAACCAGGGCGGCATTCCCAGAAGACGCGGAGGCCGCAGGAATGATCCGCGAAATGTCCTGGACGAAATCAAGTTCATCCGCATTTCCATGCTTACGGACCCTGCCCTGGATGCCGGCCGGCACGAATTCGAGCTGCGAACCCTCCTTGGGCGGATTTTGCCGCCTGAGGATCTTATCCAGATTCGGAATGAAGAAGGATGGATTCCCCCCATAAGGGAGATATACCCCTTGATTATCGGCAGCATGTCCTTCGGTGCTCTTTCTCCTAATATGTGGGAAGGGTTACAGATGGGTGTGGCCTATCTTAACGAGGAATTGAAGATGCCGGTGGCCATCTGTACGGGTGAAGGCGGCTGTCCTCCACGCTTGTTGCGATCCCGTTTCCTTAAGTATGTGATTCTTCAGATTGCCAGCGGATACTTTGGGTGGGATGAGATTATTCATGCCCTGCCGGAGATGAAAGAAGATCCGTGCGCCATTGAAATCAAATATGGACAGGGGGCCAAACCGGGTGACGGCGGTCTTTTGATGTGGTACAAGGTAAACAAGCTCATCGCAGCCATTCGGGGCGTTCCCTCAGGCGTCAATCTTCCCAGTCCGCCCACCCACCAGACCCAATACTCCATCGAGGAGTCTGTTGCCAAGATGATCCAATCCATGTACATGGCGTGGGGATTCCGGGTGCCGGTCTATCCGAAGATTTCAGCTTCCAGTACAACCTTAGCGGTATTGAACAATCTGACAAGAAACCCTTACGCAGCGGCACTTGCCATAGACGGTGAAGACGGCGGAACCGGTGCTGCCTATAATGTATCCATGAACCAAATGGGGCATCCTATTGCGAGCAATCTCCGGGATGCTTATCTCAATCTCGTCAAGATCGGCAAACAAAACGAGATCCCGCTGTTTGCGGGCGGTGGAATTGGGAAAAATGGGAATTTGGCCGCCAATGCGGCAGCCCTGATCATGCTGGGCGCCAGCGGTGTCCAAAGCGGGAAGTATATCATGCAGGCGGCAGCCGGTTGTCTCGGGTCCGAGTCGGACCGCTGCAATGTATGCAATGTAGACTTGTGTCCAAAAGGTATCACATCTCAGGACCCCAGACTTTACAGGCGTCTCGATCCTGAAAAAGTGGCTCAACGTGTTGTGGATGTATTCCAATCATTTGACACGGAACTGAAAAAGATTGTTGCCCCTCTCGGGCGCTCAACATCCCTGCCGATCGGCATGTCAGACGCAATCGGCATAGCTGACGGATTCGCAGCGGAGCGCTTGAGCATTCGGCACGCATTATAAAGAGTGCAATCCATGCCTGATCAACCGACTATTACCATTCATGGATCGGAAAACGGAATCCGTATAGATTCCCGACTTCTTGAAGAGCGGATTCAGAATGCCGTCATGGAAGGCCATCGTTTCATCGAAGTCGTCGCCTACGGCCAGCATGGCATTGGAGGCCGTCTCTGGAAGGCCGGCAATGAACCCATACGAATTCGCATTAATGGCCAGACAGGCCAGCGTGTCGGCTCCATGGGCTTCCCCAATACCTTTGTTGAGGTGAACGGACCCGCTTCCGATGATGTAGGCTGGCTCAATGCAGGCGCTGACATTATCGTCCATGGACACGCCACCAACGGGATTGGCAATGCCATGGCCCAGGGGAAGATATATGTTGCCGGAGACATCGGTGCACGCGGCATGACCATGACCAAACATAATCCCCGTTTTACACCACCTGAGTTATGGGTTCTGGGAAGCGTTGGTGATTCTTTTGCCGAATTTATGGCGGGCGGGATTGCAGTGCTCTGTGGTTATGATACGGTACGTAGTAATGTGCTCGGTTACCGTCCATGCGTGGGGATGGTTGGAGGCAGGATATTCTTCCGGGGCTCTTATGAGAGGTTCAGCGAGAAAGACGCCAGACTGGCCGAAATCAATGATGAAGACTGGTTATGGCTCAAAAAGCGGATGGAAGATTTTCTGCAGGCTATTGACCGATCGGAGCTTTACGGATCCCTGACGGCGGACCGCCTGCAATGGCAGTCGATCATCGCCCGGAAGCCTTATGAAAAAATTGGCACCCCATCTCGAAGCATGGAAAATTTTCGCCGGGATACCTGGGACCGTGAGCTTGGAGCCGGAGGATTGATCGGTGATCTTTGGGATCGGGACAGAAGCCCGATAGAAGTAATAACCACGGGCGATCTGCGACGTTACGTCCCCATCTGGGAAAATGAAAAATACCTTCCTCCCTGCCAGGCACACTGCCCAACCGGGATTCCGGTTCAACGTCGATGGGAGCTCATCCGTAAGGGAAAGCTGGATGAAGCGGTGGATCTTGTATTGCAGTATACGCCTTTTCCAGCCACGGTCTGCGGATATCTCTGCCCGAATCTCTGCATGCAGCACTGCACAAGACAGACCGTTAAATTTCCTGCCCTCGATGTAGCGCTCCTAGGCAAAGCCAGCCTTCAAGCCAGGGTCCCTCAACCGGCGCCATCGACAGGTACGAAAGTTGCCGTGATCGGCGGCGGTGCTGCTGGTCTTTCTGTCGCATGGCAGCTGTGGATGAAAGGGCACGACCCTGTAATTTTTGAAACGAGAGAAAAGCTGGGCGGTAAAATCACCCAAACCATCCCAAGAGACCGCATTCCGGATGAAGTGGTGGAGCATGAACTGCGGCGTGTGGCAGAGACTATCAGCCGGACTCATCTCGATCACCCCCTGACTTTGAAAGAATTCTCGCAACTTCAAAAAACATATGATTTCATTGTCGTGGCCGCCGGAGCCCAAAAGCCGCGAATGCTATCTGTGCCTGGAGGCGAAAGAGCAATAGCCGCTCTTGACTTTCTGAGGTGGAGCAAAGACGGAACTCTTCAGGATGTGGGCAAAACCGTGGTCGTCATCGGCGCCGGCAATGTCGGCTGTGATGTGGCTTGTGAGGCAAGCCGCCTGGGAGCTGAAAGCGTCATTCTTATCGACATTCAGGAGCCGGCATCATTCGGCGTGGAAAGGCGGCATGCGGAAAAGGCGGGGGCACAATTCCTCTGGCCTCGATTTACCAAGGCTATCACCAGGGATGGAATTGAACTTACAACCGGGGAAGTGCTTCCCGCAGACACCGTAGTCGTTGCCGTCGGTGATTCACCCGACCTGTCGTTTTTACCGGATCAGATCACCAGGGATCGGGGATTCGTAAAGGTTAATGACCATTTTCAGACGGATGATCCCCAGGTTTTCGCAATTGGCGATTCGGTCAGACTCGGCCTGCTGACCGAAGCCATTGGAGCGGGACGACTGGCGGCACAGGCCATCGATGATATTACCAAAGGGCGGTATGATACATACGATCAGTTACCGCCCATCGATACAGACAGGGTCAACCTCGAGTATTACGATCCTAGGGTCCTTTTTTTCGATGACCCTCTGAGCTGCGCCGTCCAATGCGCATCCTGCGGTGCCTGTCGTGATTGCGGCCTCTGTGAAACGATTTGTCCCCAGAACGCCATTTCCCGCCATCCACTGGATGGGGATGATTATGAATACCTTGTCAACGCGGACCGTTGCATCGGCTGCGGCTTTTGTGCGGATGCCTGTCCCTGTGGAATCTGGATGATGCATGAAAATCCATCGCAGGATGATGCGGAAGAAGACCATATGGAGAAAAATAACAACTCCGTCAGTTAAGGCTTGCCATACGTTCCTCGTGGTCTCTTCGCCCTGTAATGCCGTGTGAAGGGACCATTTCCAGTGATTACCTCTGGCAGAGAAAATTCGTCTGTGGTAGGGTGCCACCAAAAGTTTCCGATGCGGCTTGGAGCGTTACATACCAGTGTCATTATTGAAAAAGAAATATCCTGCCCTTCTCGTTCTTGAGGATGGCAGCGTCTTTCAGGGGTCGGCCTTTGCCGGGAAGGGCGAGGTCCTTGGGGAAGTGGTATTCAATACGGGAATGACCGGTTATCAGGAAATTCTCACTGACCCGTCCTACCAGGGCCAGATTGTTACAATGACGTATCCCCTCATAGGGAACTATGGTGTGAATTTGGACGATATGGAGTCCGCATGCATCCACCTAGAAGGCTTTATAGTAAAGGAATACCAGTCTTATCCGAGCAATTGGCGATCCAGCGGCTCATTGAAGGAGTTCATCGAGTCACACGGAAAGCTTGGCGTTGAGGGAATCGATACACGGGCCCTTACCCGTCGAATTCGCCTCTCCGGTGCCATGCGCGGCATCCTGACGACACAGCCCCATGATATTGCCGGCCTCCTGGAAAAGGTTCGGGCCTACCCTGGTCTCGTCGGTCGCGATCTCGTTCAGGAAGTGGCCTGCCGGAAGGCTTATTTATGGAAAGAAGGATCCCTCCGGCCATTGTCCGGGCTATCTGATAAAATACGACGTCGCATTGTGGTCCTGGATTGCGGCGTCAAATACAACATACTGCGGAATTTGGAAAAACGGGATTGCGAAGTGATTGTTCTGCCGGCCGGTTCTTCAGCCGATGAGATACTCTCCTGGAAGCCGGATGGAGTGCTTCTGTCCAACGGCCCCGGTGACCCTGCCGCATTGTCCTATATTGTGGACACGGTTCGGAGCCTCCTGGGTAAGGTTCCGATCTTCGGAATATGCCTGGGTCATCAAATCCTTGGCCAGGCCGTTGGCGGTATAACAACAAAGCTCAAGTTCGGACACCATGGAATTAATCAGCCGGTAAAGAACTATTCTACCGCACGGGTGGAAATTACATCTCAAAACCACGGCTTCGTGGTGGTGCCCGAATCACTCCCCGGAATACTAAAGACGACTCATCTTAATCTCAACGATGAAACATCCGAAGGGATCATTTACCCGGAATTAAAGGCATTCAGCGTACAGTATCACCCTGAAGCGGCCCCCGGCCCCCATGACGTGGCATACCTTTTCGATGAATTCATTGCCATGATAGAGAAGGGTATACCCTCATGATCCTGATTATCGATTTCGGTTCCCAGTATAATCAACTCATTGCCCGACGGGTGCGGGAACATCATGTATACTGTCAGATCGAACCGCCGAATATCCCGTTCGATAAAATTCGGGCCCTGCGGCCCGAAGGCATTATCCTGTCTGGCGGTCCGGCCAGCATCTATGAAAAAGGGGCCCCAAGGGCGGATCCGACCATCTTCGATGTCGGGGTACCCATCCTGGGAATCTGTTACGGAATGCAGTTTATGATGCATACGCTCGGTGGTGAAGTCATCCGGGCAGACAAGCGGGAATACGGATTTGCAGAGCTGCGGATTAAGGGCCCTAAAGGGATATTTGCGGGCATAAGCGATACGACACGCTGCTGGATGAGCCATGGAGACAGCATCGGCAGACTGCCCAAGGGGTTCCGGGCTACAGCATCGACCGCGAACACAAAAATCGCTGCGGCAGAAAATACAAATCGGCATCTTTACGGCCTGCAATTTCACCCGGAGGTGGTCCATACCCCCGAGGGGAAAAGGATGCTTGGCAATTTTCTATTTGACATCTGCCGGTGCAAAAAAACCTGGACCATGAAATCCTTTATCCGGAATGCCGTTGATGAAATTAGACACGAAGCTGTGAATAGCCGTGTCATTCTGGGGTTAAGCGGGGGGGTGGATTCCTCCGTGGCGGCCGCATTGATACACCAGGCCATCGGTGATCGCCTGACATGCGTGTTCGTGGACAATGGCGTACTGCGTGAGAATGAAGCCGGAAAGGTGCTCGATCTGTTTAAAAGTCACCTTCGCATGAATGTCAGGTTCGCAAGGGCTGGAAGACGTTTTGTCAAAGCTTTGAAGGGGGTAACGGATCCTGAGCGCAAACGGAAGATTATCGGTCGGTTATTCATCCGTGTTTTCGAAGGGGAGGCGCGCAAGATCAAGGGAGTCAGTTTCCTTGCGCAGGGGACCCTCTATCCGGACCTGATCGAATCCCGATCAGCATTCGGCGGACCTACAGCGATTATCAAGTCCCACCACAATGTGGGAGGTCTTCCAAAAAGAATGAAACTCAAACTCATCGAGCCCTTGAAGCATCTATTCAAGGATGAGGTGCGCCTGCTGGGTAAAGAACTCGGGCTGCCGGATGAGTTGATCTGGAGGCAGCCTTTCCCCGGACCCGGGCTTGCGGTACGAATCATCGGCGAAGTAACGGAGAAAAGGCTCTCCATTCTTCGCAGGGCGGATGCCATTCTTCTGGAAGAAATCCGAAATGCCGGCTACTATGGGAAACTTTGGCAATCCTTTGCTGTTCTGCTGCCCATCAAGAGTGTTGGAATTATGGGGGACCAGCGAACATACGAACATATTATAGCCATCCGGGCAGTGACGAGCGAAGATGCCATGACCGCAGATTGGGCCCAGTTACCCGACACTGTCCTTGGCAGCATCTCCAACCGGATCATCAACGAAGTTCGGGGGGTGAATCGTGTCGTGTACGACATCAGCTCCAAACCCCCGAGCACCATAGAATGGGAATGAATTCAATGATCATGTACCATCGTTGATCATTGATTATTGTTAATTGTAAATATGCCGAAACGAACCGACCTTAAAAAAATCCTGATCATTGGCTCCGGCCCAATCATTATCAGCCAGGCTTGTGAATTCGACTATTCCGGCACCCAGGCCTGCAAAGCACTGAGAGAGGAAGGCTACGAGATTGTTTTGATCAACAGTAATCCGGCAACGATCATGACGGACCCGGATACGGCCGATCGGACTTATATCGAACCCATTACACCGGAGGCTGTATCCCGGATTATCGTCAGGGAGAGGCCGGATGCCTTGTTGCCCACACTTGGCGGTCAGACGGGACTCAATACCGCCGTAACCATCGCAGACACCGGGATCCTTGAGACGTATGGCGTAGAGATGATCGGCGCTACTCGCGAAGTTATTCACAAGGCGGAAGATAGGGAAAAATTCCGCGACGCTATGGAAAATATCGGTCTGCGAGTTCCCCGCAGCGGTTTCGCCAAGAATATGGAAGCGGTCTTCCGGGTTGCTTCGGAAGTCGGTTTCCCCATTATCATCCGTCCATCTTTTACCTTGGGCGGGACGGGCAGTGGGGTGGCATACAACCGGGAGGAGCTTGCGGAAATGGCCAAGGCAGGTCTGGATGCGAGCATGATCCACGAGGTGATGCTTGAAGAGTCTGTCATCGGCTGGAAAGAATTCGAGCTTGAGGTCATGCGTGACCGGGCGGATAATGTAGTGATCATCTGCTCCATAGAAAATATGGACCCCATGGGTGTTCATACCGGAGAATCCATTACGGTCGCTCCCGCCCAAACCTTGACGGATGTGGAATACCAGCGAATGAGGGATGCATCGATCGCCATCATGCGGGAAATCGGTGTTGAAACAGGCGGTTCGAATGTCCAGTTCGCCATCAATCCTGATAATGGGGAAATGGTTGTAATCGAGATGAACCCCCGTGTCTCCAGATCCTCGGCCCTCGCTTCCAAGGCGACCGGATTCCCCATTGCGAAAATTGCCGCGAAACTTGCCGTGGGCTATACCCTGGATGAGATCCCTAATGACATCACCCGTGAAACCATGGCCTCCTTTGAACCCACAATCGATTACTGTGTGGTAAAAATACCGCGGTGGACCTTTGAAAAATTTCCGGAAACGGAGGACTTCATCACAACGTCCATGAAGTCTGTGGGAGAAACCATGGCCATCGGGCGAACCTTTAAAGAAGCCCTCCAGAAAGGTATCCGCTCCCTCGAGATCGGTCGTTTCGGCCTGACTGCCGATTTGCTGAAGGATATTCAGAACCCTGGTGAATACCTGGTTGAAAAACTCACCAAGCCGAATTCGCTCCGGTTGTTTTACATGGCGGCAGCCTTCCGGCAGGGCATGACCATGGAAGATCTCTATCGGTTTACCCACATTGATCCTTGGTTTCTGCATCAGATACGGGAAATTGTCGATGCGGAGAAAATACTCGAAAAAAGCATACCCACGGTGGATCTTCTACGGGAGGCAAAACAGATGGGTTTTTCGGATCGGGTGCTGGGAAAGATATGGAATCGAACCGAAGATGATATCCGTCACTGGCGCTTTGCGGAGGATATTCGGCCGGTCTACAAGCTTGTCGATACCTGCGCTGCAGAGTTTGAAGCATTTACCCCCTACTACTACTCCACCTATGAAACGGAGAATGAGGCGCGCCCATCCAACAGGCTCAAAGTCATGATTCTTGGCGGCGGGCCGAATCGAATCGGTCAGGGGATTGAGTTTGATTATTGCTGTGTCCATGCTTCCTTCGCACTGAGCGAAGAAGGTTATGAAAGCATCATGGTGAACTCCAATCCCGAGACGGTGAGCACCGATTACGACACCTCCGATAAGCTCTATTTCGAGCCCGTAACACTGGAAGACGTCATCCACATTATGGAGACGGAAAACCCCCTGGGAATCATTGTTCAGTTTGGGGGTCAGACGCCATTGAACCTCGCCAAAGGCCTGGAGGCAGCCGGCGCCCCCATCCTCGGAACATCTCCGGATGCAATCGACCGCGCCGAGGACCGGGAGCGTTTTCAGGAGATCGTCCACCGCCTCAATCTTCGCCAGCCGGACAATGACACAGCCATGGCAACGGAGGAAGCCATCATCGCAGCCGAACGGATTGGCTATCCGGTAGTCGTTCGGCCTTCCTATGTTCTTGGCGGCCGTTCCATGGAGATTGTCTACGACATGGAACATCTCCGCCGGTTTATGAAAACCGCCCTGGAGGTCTCTCCCGGCCACCCGATCCTGATTGACAAGTTTCTGGAGGACGCCATCGAGGTCGATGTGGATGCCATCAGCGACGGCAATCTCACCGTTGTGGCGGGTATCATGGAGCATATAGAAGAAGCGGGAATCCATTCCGGCGACAGTGCATGCGTCCTTCCCCCGATCACCTTTTCACAGTCTCTCGTGGATACGATTGTGCACCAGACCCGGACCATAGCCGCCGAGCTTGGTGTGGTCGGGCTCATGAACATTCAGTACGCCGTGAAGGATGGGCTGCTGTATGTTCTGGAGGTAAACCCCAGGGCATCTCGAACCATTCCCTTCGTGAGCAAGGCTATCGGAATACCCCTAGCAAAGCTTGCGACAAAAGTCATGCTTGGCAAGACCCTCCAGGAATTGGGCTTCACAGAGCCCGTCCGCCCTGCTTATGTATCCGTGAAAGAGGCCGTGTTTCCCTTCAACCGGTTCCCGAATGTTGATATTCTTCTCGGACCGGAGATGAAGTCTACCGGCGAGGTGATGGGTATCGACCGTTCTTTCGGGCTTGCATTTGCAAAGTCACAGATGGCTGCCGGTTTTACCATGCCCAGTGAGGGTAATGTGTTTATCAGTGTCCATGATTACCATAAGGATAAGATCGTACCTGTAGCCATGGCCTTCCGTGACATGGGTTTCCAAATATTAGCCACCAGGGGAACTGCAGCAGCCCTCTCACGCCATGGCATTAAGGCCGACATCGTCCTGAAATTAAGCGAAGGCCGTCCGCACGTCGTAGACCGCATAAAGAACGGTGAAATCCAGATTGTCATCAACACAAGCGTAGGGCATAAGTCGAGCCTGGACGCTTATCATATCAGGCGCGGCGCCCTGATATACAACGTACTGTACACAACAACCATTGCGGGAGCAAAGGCCCTTAGTGAAGCGGTCGCAGCCCTGCAGAACAAAGACTGGGAAGTGGTTCCGCTGCAAACGTACCATGGGAAAATGTCAAACCGGAAGATCCCGCCATTGAATGAACGGTGAATACACCATGAAAAAACTCGGTCATACCGGCCGACCCCGCGAAGAATGCGGAGTTTTCGCCGTATACGGCCACCCTGATGCGGCACGCACCACCTTCTTCGGGCTGTTCGCACTTCAGCATCGGGGGCAGGAAAGTGCAGGTATTGTGACGGCCGATGGCTGCCGGGTCATAAGCTATAAAGGGATGGGACTTGTATCCGAAGTGTTCAAAGAGGATACACTGACCAAGCTGCCGGGGCATTTGGCAATCGGACACGTCCGGTACTCCACCACGGGCCTGTCCGTTCTCTCCAACGCCCAGCCTTTCCTGATCCATTACGGCGGGGAAGATTATGCCATTGCCCATAACGGCAATCTCGTGAACGCCCAGGCCCTCAGGACAGAGCTGGAAAGCCGCGGGTCCATATTCCAGTCCACCATGGACAGCGAGGTAATCGTTCACCTGATGGCGCCTTTTATTAAAGACGGCCTGGAGGTGGCTCTGACAAAGGCCCTGACACGTGTCCAAGGTTCGTACAGCGTCGTTATGATGGCACGTGACCGGATAGCGGCTTTCCGTGACCCTCGCGGGTTCAGACCCCTTTGCATAGGTCAGTTCAATGGCGGTTGGACGGTCGCGTCGGAAACCTGCGCTTTCGATCTCATTGGAGCAAAGTACCTCAGGGATGTGCGTCCCGGAGAAATTATCATCATCGATGAATCAGGGCTTCATTCCTATATGCCCTTTCCCATTATACGTCCGACTCACTGCATTTTTGAACTGATATACTTCGCCAGGCCGGACAGCCAGGTCTTCGGAGAAAATGTCTACCTTTGCCGGAAGCGCCTTGGTCATCAACTGGCCCGTGAGTACCTGCCCGACGTGGATCTCGTGATGCCTTTCCCCGATTCCGGAAATTACGCAGCCATTGGCTATGCCGAGGAAAGCCGCCTGCCGTTCGAAATGGGGATGATTCGGAATCATTATGTTGGACGCACCTTTATCCAGCCGACCCAGGCCATGCGGGATTTTGGCGTGCGGGTAAAACTCAACCCCGTGAAGCCCCTGCTTGCCGGGAAACGAGTTCTTATCGTGGAGGATTCCATCATCCGGGGAACGACGAGCCGAAACCGTGTCCGGAACATCCGGGAAATCGGTGTAAAAGAAATACACATGGCAATCAGTTGTCCGCCGACACGCTACCCATGCCCCTATGGGATCGACTTCTCTTCAAGAGGAGAGCTCATCGCCGCCCAGCAGGAGGATATTGCCGCCATTGGCCGTTTCATAGGCCTTGATTCTCTTCATTACCTGTCTGTTGAAGGCATGGTGGAAGCCACATGCCTGCCGTGGGACAATTTCTGCCTTGCCTGCTATACTGGAGAATACCCTCTCGCTCCTACGGATGAAATGCAGAAGTACTGCTTTGAATCAAAATGAACAAATATTCTTTCATCGATTCTGAGCTGCAAAGAAGGGATACCCTTTATCAGCGCCGCAGATTGAAATCGCTTGTTCCTGTTTCAGGAGCGGAAGTGGAGTTCAGCGGTAAAATCCTTCTCAATTTTTGCTCCAATGATTACCTCGGCCTATCGAAACATCCTCTTCTGAAAAAAAGGGCCATCGAATTCATTGAAAAATATGGCAATGGCTCCACCGCTTCCCGTTTGATTTGCGGCAATTTTCAGTGTTTTGAGGAAGTGGAAAGAAAGCTTGCCGCCTTGAAAGGTTACGAAGCGGCCTTAATCTTCAATTCCGGATTTCAGGCAAATGCCACCATTATTCCTGCCCTGGCGGACCGCAATACGCTCATCCTGTCCGATTGGCTCAACCACAACAGCA
Organism: Syntrophales bacterium; assembly: GCA_050011475.1. Classification (GTDB taxonomy): domain Bacteria; phylum Desulfobacterota; class Syntrophia; order Syntrophales; family JBEKJA01; genus JBEKJA01. Next base: position 6,734 of record JBEKJA010000001.1, on the reverse strand, counting down.
TCATTCAGGGTGCTCTGCTGAGCCGTTGTCAAATTGAACGTTTCCGTCATAACGATTTGGCTCACCTGGAAAACCTCCTTGAGGAAAACCGGCGGAAACAGTACTCCCGCATCCTCATTGTAACGGAGTCCGTATTCAGCATGGACGGGGATATCAGCGACATGGACGCCCTCATCGATATTGCAAAAAAACACGATGCACTGCTGATCGTTGATGAAGCGCATGCGACGGGCGTACTGGGAGAAAGGGGGATGGGGTTGACCTGCGGGAAAGAGGTTGATGTGTCCATCGGCACATTCGGCAAGGCTTGCGGCTCTTTTGGATCTTACATCGCCTGCCGGGAAAAAGTCCGGGACTATTTGATCAATTGCTGCTCCGGCTTTATTTATACAACAGCGCTGCCTCCCGCAATTGTCGGTTCAATCGACGCAGCCCTGGATCTGATTCCGGATATGGATGAGCAAAGACGCGAGCTGCATGGCAAAGCGGATTCTTTGCGGGCCGTAGTTCAGAATTTGGGATGGAGTACCGGGGATTCCTCCACGCAAATCGTTCCCATCGTGATCGGGGATGAGAAAGACGCCCTTGCCCTCTCCGCCTGGCTGGAAGAGCAGGGCATTCTTGCCACCGCCATCCGTCCACCCACAGTAGGACAGGGGCAATCACGAATACGTCTGACGCTTTCCGCATCCCATACGGATCAGCATATCGAGTGCGTTATGGAAGCATTGAAAAAATGGCGTGATCAGCATGGCGGTTGAATTCCCTTCCCATTTGTTCATCAGTGGCACGGATACGGGTATCGGCAAGACCGTGGTTGCCGCCATCCTGATGGCCGGTCTGTCAGCCGAATACTGGAAACCCATTCAAAGCGGTACGGATGAAATTACCGACACGCAATGGGTGCGTGAAAAATCAGGTCTGCCGGAAAAAAAGTTCCATCCTGAATCCTATCTTCTGAAACGTCCAATGTCTCCTCATGCTTCAGCAGCTGAAGAAGGCATCCGGATCGACATCGATTCCATCCAGGTTCCTGAAGATGTGAAATCGGCAAATCTCATCATAGAGGGGGCCGGCGGCATCATGGTGCCTATAAACGAGCACCAATTCATGCTCGATTTGATGAAAAAAATGGGGGCACCCATTCTTCTCGTCACATCGAGTAGACTGGGAACCATCAACCACACACTGCTGTCATTGGAGCAGTTGCGCAGGCACGGACTGGATGTATTCGGTGTCGTCATCAATGGAGTCCGGAACCAAAGCAACCGGCAAGCCATCGAACATTATGGAAGGGTCGAGATCCTCGCCGAGATCGAATCCATCCCCTGCATCGATCCTGAATCTCTGGTACAATGCTTCCATGAAAATTTCCAGAAATAACGGAGAGGGTTTCCATCCATCCCTTTGTCATCCTGAACTTGATTCAGGATCTATTCGATACGATCTATTTGGAATCCATTGTCGATGATCATTTGCCTGGTTTCCGCAACACTCTCTCCGCCCGTTGTCAGATACCCCTTGGAAAAAAGTGAATTTGCCGGATAGAGACATAGTGCCTGCAATGATCTGAGATGATATTCCCGCCCTCCGGCCGCCCTGATCTCCGCTTTGGGGAGAGCCAGCCGGAACAGGCAAAGAATTTTCAGACAGTATGGGGGCGTGAGCACGGAGGGGTGAATCCGATGGCCCGGAACCGGGATGAAGAAATTAATGGGAATCGAGTTTACCTTTACATTGCGCAGCTCCGATATCATATGGACGATATCTTCCGCCGTTTCCCCCATACCGATAATGACGCCGCAGCAGATATCCAATCCCGCCTGTCTCGCGCAGTTTATAGTGGCCAGTCTCTGAGCATAGTCATGGGTTGTGCATATCTCCCCGTAATATTCCCGGCTGGTGTTCAGATTGTGATTATATCGGTTCACGCCGGCCTTCTTCAGTGCTGTCGCCTCTTCCAGCGACAGGAACCCCGCCGACACACAGACTTCCATATCGAAACCCGCCTTGATCTTTTCCACAACCCTGCATATTTCCCCAATGCGATGTTTGCCAAGATCCCTTCCCGAGTAAACCATGCAGTAGCGGCATGCCCCGGAGTCACCGGCATGCTTCGCTTCCAATAGAATCTCCTCTTCCGTTTTCATCGGATGGACAACACTCTTATCCGGAGAATCTTTTGACTGGGCGCAATACCGGCAATCTTCCGAGCAATGTCCGCTTTGCACGTTATTAATAATATGAATCCGGACTCCGTCACCGAAATAATGACGGCGAACTTTGAAGGCTGCATTCAATAAATCGAGCAGGTCGATATTATCCGCGGTCAGTATCCGCCTCATGTCCTCTTGATCGATGCCGCCATGATCAAGACTTTTCCTGCTCATGGCTTCAACGGAAAGTTCTTTCATCCCAGCACCTCCCTGATGGACTTCACGGCAACACCGGTCATAAAATCGATTTCCTCCTCTGCGATGACGTAAGGGGGCATAAAATAAATTACATCGCCAAGGTTTCGAAGCAGCACCCCCTTCTTCTCGGCCAGGCGATAGATCTGATAGCCGATCCTTTGGCGCCAATCAAAGGGCTCTTTGGTCTTTTTATCCTTGACCAGATCGAGGGCGGTGATCATGCCCATAGTCCTGATTTCTCCGACATGGGGATGGCCGTCTAAAGACAAAACGCCTTCCCGGATCCGGCTACTTTTTTCACAATTACTCTCCAGGACAGAGGTTTGCTCAAACAGATCAAAGACCGCACATCCAGCCGCACAAGCAAGCGGGTTGCCCGAATAGGTATGGGAATGCATAAATGCTTTCATGGCTTCGTAGGGAGCATAAAAGGCGCCGAAGATTTCTTCGCCGGTCAGAACGGCCGCCAGCGGCAGAAAGCCGCCGGTGACGGTTTTCGAGATGGTGACGATATCCGGGACGATACCGGCGTGGTATGATGCCATCATGGTACCGGTCCTTCCGAAGCCGACGGCTATCTCATCGCAGATAAGATGTATCCCCAGTCCAGTGCACTGGTCACGCAGTTTCTTCAGGTAACGCGGAGAATACATTTTCATCCCCGCCGCACATTGCATAATCGGCTCGACGATCACGGCGCAGAGGGTCGCATGATTTTTCTCAAGAAGCTGCTCCGTCTTCTGATAACATTCGGCATCACATTCCAACCGATCAAGTCCATACGCGCAACGGAAACAATCCGGCCCTTCAATCTCCACTGAATCCGTGAGCAGTGGGCTGTATATTTTCTTATATGCATCCATGGATCCGACTGACAATGCACCCAAAGTCTCCCCGTGGTAAGCGCCCTTGAGATTGGCAAATCGGATCTTCTGCGGCTTTCCGACATTGTGCCAATAATGAAAAGACATCTTCAGCGCCGCTTCCACGGATGAGGATCCATTGTCCGTATAAAATACCTTATCCAGTTGGTTATCAAAAAGTGTTGCCAGCTTCGCAGCCAGATCTATGGCGGGCTTGTGGGTGTAGTTTGCAAAAAGGACATGATCAAGTAATTCAAGCTGGTTTTTGATTCTATCGGCGATGAACGTATTACCATGGCCAAAAAGATTCACCCACCAGGATGATATAGCATCCAGGAGGCGCTCTCCATTTTCCTTGTAAAGCCAGACCCCTTCGGCCCGCTCAATCAATGTCGCCGGGTATGTTTCATAATCCATCATCTGGGAACAGGGGTGCCAGATATGCTTCTTATCCAGGTATTGATAGTCTTTCATGATCACCCACAAATTTTGGAGAGCGGTATTTCGCACGACGCGCTGATTTTGTCAATCATCGGGAAAACTTGTAAAGGAAGCGGGAAGTTTATGGCGGCATTTTTCAAGTAGATCCATGAGGTGGGGAAGGTTGGGATTTTGTGCGGCGGCCTGAGTGAGGTGATCCATTCCCCGGGGGATGTGCGACAGGAAGGATGTCTTCCCTTTTTTCATCCCCAGGAAACCATAAGCGCCAAGGGCCTGCATGAGGCGCTGGACGGCTGCTTCCCTGAAGCGCAATTCGATATTCGTCCATTCAAGGCCAAGCGGGACCAAGCTGGCATAATACCGGAGAAGTTCGAGGCGCTCTTCTTCAGCAAATGAAACATATGGATCGTACAGGAGTGAGGCAAGATCATAGAATAAGCTGCCCAGCCGCATTCCCTGAAAATCGATCCAGAATGTTTTCTCATCACAGACCATCACGTTCTGGGATTGGAGATCCCGGTGGACGAGGCACAATCCGGTTCCTATGAGGCGCCTCGCCAGGGCATCCAGCTCCTCTTCAAGAGCTACGGCATAGGTCACTTCCATGGACAATCCACAGACACCCCGAACAAACTGCTCACGAAAGTAGCATCTCTCACATAAGTAGAGCTCCGGACCGAATACTGGCTGCAGACGTCCTATTCCGTTGGGAAAATTTTTCAGGGGAAAGGTGTGAAGCTTTGCCGCCATCGACAGGGTATCCCGATAAAGCGCATTTCTTGTCATCCAGGGTTCATTCCGGGCTGACCAGAGATCCTTCTCTCCGAGATACTCCATCAGGATCAGATGCCGGTCCGAATCATGGGCAATGATGTCCGGCACACGGATGCCGATATCCTTCAAGAACCGGCCAATATCGGCATACAGGGCATTCTCCGCACGCTCCAGCCCGTATTGCATCAGGATAACTTTCAGTTCACCCATCGTGCAGCGGTAGAATGCACGGTCAGACCCACCCCGCGGGATGATATCCAGGCGCACGGAAATTCTTTCGTTAATTCCGAGAACTTCCCGAACGAAGCGGGTTGCGCTGTTTTCATCCATTCCATTCATTGCAGATCCGCTCATATTCTCTGACAGTCCCCATATCATGCCACATTCCCTCATCGATCACTACACCCCGGATGCCTCCCTTCCCTGCCCGAATCATCCGCAGCCAAGCTTTGACGACCGATTCGATGCGCCCTGCCTCCATCCATTTGAGAAACGATCTCTGCGCTATATAAATTCCGGCAAATTGGCAAAGGCGCTTCCCTGGATTTCCCAGGGTATGGCGAAGATCGCAAATATTTCCGTTCTCATCGAGTGTCACGTTTAACAAGGGTCCGCCGCTTCGGAGCGCCAGGGTCACTTCGGAGTGGCCCGAATCATGCGCAGCAAGGAGCATACCCAGAGGAAGGTTGGTAAGGATGTCGCCATTGTAAACGATCATCCGCTCATCCACATCAAGCAGGTCTTCAATATTTTTCAATCCACCGCCCGTATCCAGAAGAACTTCCTCGTGCCGCAGGATAACAGGAATCCCCTGCCATTGGCTGTCGGGAAATGCCAGGCGATATGCCTCGGGACAATGGTGGGTGTTGATGATATAGCGCTCCACCCCGACCGTTCGGAGATGATCCATGGTATAGGTGATCAGCGGCCTGCCACCTATGGGCAGCAGAGGCTTCGGGCAGTTTGCAGTCAATGGCCTGAGTCGCAGACCGAGACCGGCACCCAGGATGAATGCGGTGCAAACGCTTGTGGTATTCATGGATCCTTCCTTTTTATGGCAATTTGCCTGTTCTCATGCCTGACGGCTGCATAGGATCATGCGATCTTTTTTCCAAATGCCGGACCGATCTTTACCAGCGCAGCCACGATAAATCCCGGAATTGTAGAAAAAATAATCCAAAGGAAAAAGTGCGGGTATCCAAGGTGCTCCTGGAGCCAGCCGCTGAACATCGCCGGGATCATCATGCCAAGCGCCATGATCCCTGTCCCAATGGCATAATGGACGGTTTTATACGGCCCCTCGGAGATCATGATCATCACCAGCGTATAGGCTGTGAATCCGAATCCATAGCCGAACTGTTCAATGGCCACGGCAAGATTGATGATATGAAAATTATCCGGCATCGTCTGGGAAAGATAAATGAATACGAGATCAGGCAGATGCATGGCACATACCATGATCCATAGCCAGAACTTCAGGCCTTTCCGGTACACGACATACCCGCCGAGTAATCCGCCAAGCATCAAGGCAATCACACCGACCGTACCGTAAATAATTCCCACTTCGCTGGTGGACAGACTAAGACCTCCCTTCACACGTGGATCCAGGAGGAAGGGAACCACCATTTTGACGAGCTGGGCTTCGGCAAAGCGGTAGAAAAGAAAAAAAGCCATGATGGCCAAGATATCCTTCTTCCGAAAGAAAATCGCCAGACTGTGTGAAAAATTACCAAAGAGGCTTCGCGCCGGATCCCTGACGGCGGGTTTGTCTCCCGGCGGCCTGGGAATCACAAACACATGGTAAAGGAAAAGTGAAGAAAAAATGGCGGCGATGACAAAAAAAGTGGCCGACCAGGCGGTAGCGACATCCCAGCCGCGGTTCTCCAGCGTACCGGCCAGTATCACCAGTCCGCCTTTGGCAGCAATCGTTGCAACGCGGTAAAAGGTTGTCCGCACTCCCACAAAAGCCGCCTGATGATCCTGGGTCAAACCAAGCATATAGAAGCCATCCGCGGCGATGTCATGCGTTGCGGAGCTGAACGCCATGATCCAGAAAAAAGCAATCGTGTAGCGGAAAAAATTCGATGCTGGAATCGTAAGTGCCACGCATGCCAGTGATGCCCCGATGAGAAGCTCCATGGCAAGGATCCAGAACCGCTTTGTCCGAAGCATGTCAACAACGGGACTCCAGAAGGGCTTGATAACCCACGGGAGATACAGCCAACTCGTGTACAGGGCAATA